>CAKPLX010000005.1 GCA_934167785.1 uncultured Bacilli bacterium | reverse complement strand
CAATAGAAACATTCTTCAACTTTTTATAGACTTAATAAAAGTTTTATTATAAATTATTTAATGTTAATTTTAGGTTTATTAATATAATTGTTTTTATTTTTTAAAGACCTCCAAAATATGATAAAAATCCCCCTAAAAATAGGCTGTGATTTTCAATTCATTGAATTTCGAAATGTATTGAAATATATGAAATAGTCTGAATGACCTATATATAAATTTAGGTACAAAAAAACCCTTATAAAATAAGGGTTAATAATCTAATGGTGCGCCCATAGGGATTCGAACCCCAAACCTTCTGGTCCGTAGCCAGACGCTCTATCCAATTGGGCTATGGGCGCTTTGATGTATTCATTATATAATAAATTTATCAAAAATACAATAGTTTTTTTATAAAAATGGAATTTATTCAGTGATAAATCCCATTTTTTTTAAAGTTGAAATTACTTTTTCTGAAGATAAATCTCCTTCAATACGGTTTAATACACTCATTTCTTTTCCTTTGTCAAAGAAAAGAGTCATAGGGGTCGAACCGTCAAGATTGAATTTTTTAAGAAATTCTTTTTGGGTATTATCATCTTCAGTGTCATAATCAATATAGTAGATATCTATGCCGTATTCTTTAACAATAGATTCAATTTTAGGTTTGTAAGTGGCACAATGAGAACATGTACTTTTGCTAACCACTAAAACAAATCTTTCTTTGTTTTCTACTTTTTTTGTTACTTCTTTATAATTTAATTGAATAAAATTTCCTGTTTTCTTTGCAGTTGTATAGTTTATTAGTAAAAATGCAATAATTAAGATAAATACGACAAGTGCTATGTAAACTATTTTATTCTTCATACTTCACCTCTATTCCACAAGTTATATCATATCATTTTTAATTTTTTATTACAAGAAATAAAGTTAAATTAATGCTTTCAATTTTTAATTATTTAGGTTATAATAAAAATACGAGGAAGTGGTAACTATGGAAATTAAAGAAATAAAACAGGAATATTTAGAATTATCTAATCGCCTAGATATGGTTAGGAGGTCTCTTTGACTACGAAAGAAAGACAATCAAATTAGAGGAATGCTTGAAAAAACAATCTGATCGTAATTTTTGGAATAATAAGGAAGAAGCTAATAAGATAATTAATCAGATTAATGATTTAAAAACAGTTATTGACCCTATTTGTAGTTTATCTAAGCGAATAAAAAATAATTTGGAAACATTGGAGTCTTTATCTGGTGAAGATTTAGAATTTAGTATTTTAATTGAAGAAGAATTAAAAGAAGATCAGAAAAATTTAGAGAATTTAGAAATGCAAACTTTTTTGTCAGGAGAATATGATCAAAGTAATTGTATTTTAGAAATTCATGCTGGTGCTGGTGGTACAGAGGCGTGTGATTGGGCTAATATGTTGTTGCGAATGTATCAGAGATATTTAGAAAAAAATCATTATCGTGTTGAAAAATTAGATTGTCAATTAGGGGAAGAAGTTGGAATTAAAAGTGTTTGTTTACGGGTAGTTGGTAAGAATGCTTATGGATATTTGAGACATGAAAAAGGGATTCATCGCTTGGTTAGGATTAGTCCTTTTGATGCTAATAAACGAAGACATACTTCTTTTGCTGCGGTAGAGGTTATTCCAGAAATTGATAAAAATATTGAAGTAGATATTCAGGATAAAGATTTAAAAATTGATATTTATCGAAGTAGTGGTCCGGGTGGACAGGGAGTTAATACAACGGATAGTGCTGTTCGAATAACACACCTTCCAACGGGAATTGTAGTAACTTGTCAAAATGAACGGAGTCAAATTCAGAATAAGCAACATTGCTTAGAAATTCTTCGAAGTAAATTGTATCAGATTGAAATGGAAAAGAAAGATGCTTGTATTAATGGAATGAAAGATGGACAAAAAGCAATTGCATTTGGTTCTGGGAAGAGAAGTTATGTGATGTGTCCTTATACGTTAGTAAAGGATAATGAAAGTGGTTTTGAAACAAGTAATGTTAATAAGGTTTTGGATGGAGAGTTGGATGATTTTATTAAATATGGTTTAAAGGTGTGATAAGATGTTTTTTAGGAAACTAAGAAGAAAAAGAATTGAAAAGGTATTAGAACTTGTTGAAAAAAAGGATTTATTTAAGCGATATGTTTTATTGGCGATTGGTTGTTTGATTGTTGCGTTTGCTTTTAATGTTTTTTTTAAACAATATGGAATTGTTTGTTTTGGAGTTTCGGGTCTTTCTATTGTTGCAGAACATTTTGGTATTCCTAGTTTTTTGTTTATTTTAGTTTTTAATATTATTTTACTTGTTGTTAGTTATTATACGTTGGGGTGGAAAAAGACTCGAAATGCTATTGTTGGTTCCCTTATTTTTCCTGTTTTTGTAGCTATTACGGAACCACTTGTTCCTTATATTCAATTTCGGGATGTAGAACTTTTAGTGATTGCTATTTTTGGTGGAGTATTATCTGGTATTGGTTATGGTCTTATTTATAAGACGAATTTTAATACTGGGGGAACAGATATTATTTGTGAAATTGTTGCTAAGTATACGAAGATTAGCTTGGGAAAGGCTATGTGGGCTTCTGATGGATTAGTTGTTTTATCTGGTCTTTTTGTTTCTTCTTTTGAGGTAGTATTATATGGCTTTTTGGTTCTTTATATCATTAGTTTTATGACGGATCGTGTCGTTCTTGGTATTTCGCAAAGTAAAGCTTTTTATATTGTTACAAAGAAAGAGGATGAGGTAAAAAATTTTTTACTTTCGATTACTGATGGAGGAGTAACTTTAGTTAATGCTAGAGGGGGATATACTAATGAGCGTGAGACTTTACTTTTAGGGGTAGTACCTACTAGACAGTATTTTATTGTAAAAGAGGGATTGCGAGAGCTAGATCCTAATATTTTTTTCTTGGCATGTGATGCTTATGAAGTTAGTTCAAGGAGTAAAAAATAATGGAAAAAAGAGAGTTTCGTGTAGATGAAATTGTTAATACTTTAAATAAACAAAATCGTAGTGAGAGAGTTGCTATATTTATTTGGGGTGTGTTAGTTTATGCTATTTCTTTTAGCATTTTCTTTTCACCAAAAAATATCGTAACGGGAGGAACTGCTGGGTTGTCTGTGATTGTTGATAACTTTTTTCAAATTGATACGAGTGTTTTTGTTTTTTGTGTTTCTTTTTCATTATTAGTTATAGGATATTTTTTGCTTGGTAAGAAGAATACCATTAAAACTATTTTTGGTGTGATTTTACTGCCTATTTTTTTAGAATTTAGTCATGTTTTTCAGGTTTTATTTCATTTGGAATTGTCTTCTTTATTTTTGACGATTTTCTTTGGAGGAATTATGATGGGACTTGGTAATGGAATGATTATTCGAAGTGGTTTTTCGGTTGGAGGATTTCAAACAATTTATCAAATTCTATATAAGTACTTTGGTATTTCTATTGGAAAGTCTACGCTTTTGGTCAATGGAATTTTGATTTTTTTTAGTGGAATGTTTTTTGGAATTTCTAGTGCACTTTATGCGATTATTGGGTTATATATATCTTCTATTGTAACTGATAGAGTGATGTTAGAGTCTTCCATTACAAAGACGTTTTATATTATTACAGAAAAAGAAAAAGAAATTAGTCAGTGTATTTCTGAAAACTTTGGTTATGGCGTAACGGTTTTAAATGGTGTTGGTGGATATAGTAATCAAGAGAAAAAAATATTAATGTGTGCAGTACCTACTAGACATTATTATGAAGTTAAAGATGTAGTACAAAAGTTAGATGAAGATGTGTTTTTCTTAATTACAGATACTTATGAAATTTACGGAGGAGTGTAAAGATGAAGAAAAAGAGTTTAATCATGGAAGATTTTTTTGTATTCGTGATATAATAGTTAGAAGGAAAAGGTGGTAGAATGGAATTAATTAGAGTAGATAATGTGCAAAAAACATATAAAAATGGTGTTGTTGCTTTATATGATTTTAATTTGAGTATTCAAAAGGGAGAATTTGTTTTTGTTATCGGGGCTAGTGGTTCAGGGAAATCTACTTTAATCAAGATGTTGTACCGAGAAGAGAGGCCAGATAAAGGTTCTATTTTTATTGGCGGAATTAATGTTGCTAAATTAAAAAATAGAAAGGTATACATTTTGCGAAGAAAGTTAGGGGTTGTTTTTCAGGATTTTAAATTACTTCCTAAGCTTACTGTTTTTGAAAATGTTGCCTTTGCTATGGAAGTGTTTGGCTATGAGAAAAGTGAAATTCAAAAAAGAGTCTTGGAAGTTCTTGATTTAGTTGGTTTGAAGAATAAGGTTAGGCAGTATCCTGATCAGTTATCTGGTGGTGAGCAGCAGAGGGTAGTTATTGCAAGAGCTATTGTTAATAGACCAAAGTTATTAATTTGTGATGAGCCAACAGGAAATTTGGATCCAGATACTTCAATGGAAATTATGCGTGTTTTAGAGAATATTAATAATTTGGGTACAACTATCATTATGGCTACACATGATAGAGAGATTGTGGATAAAATGAAGAAGAGAGTAATTTTAATTGAAGCAGGAAGATTAAAGAAGGATTATGAGAAAGGAACGTATTATAATGAGAGGTATTAGGACTATTCAAAGGTATATTAGAGATGCTTTTAAAAGTGTTATTAGAAATTTTTCCTTATCTTTAGCTTCTATTTCTTGTATTGCAATTACTTTAATTGTTGTTGCATTTTCTTTAGTTATTTCTTACAATGTGGAAAATTTTACAGAATCAATTAGAAAAGATGTTACGATGGTAATTTTTTTGGATAAAACTGCGGATAAGTCTGATTATTCTAGAATTGAAAAAGCGATTCGGAATACAGGAAATGTTGAAAAATTAACTTTTAAGTCGAAACAAGAATCAGCTAAAGAGACCGCTAAGGGAAATGAAGTTTTTGAAACTATTATCAGTAATTGGACAGATGAGACTAATCCATTATTAGATAGTTTTGAATTAAAGGTAAGAGATGTTGAACAAATTAGAGAAACGGCTAAGACGATTAAGTCTATTTCTAAGGTTAATACAGTAAGTTATGGGGAAGATATGGTTGATCAGTTGATTACTATTTTTGATGTTGTTAAGAAAGTATCGATTGGTGCTGTTGTTGCTTTAATTGTGGTTACAGCATTTTTGATTGCGAATACTATTAAGTTGGCAATTTATGCTAGAAAAAGGGAAATAGAGATTATGCGTCTTGTTGGGGCATCTAATATTTCTATTAAAATTCCCTTTGTTATAGAGGGGTTAT
This sequence comes from uncultured Bacilli bacterium, assembly GCA_934167785.1. The sequence continues at coordinate 40,086 of CAKPLX010000005.1, read as the reverse complement.
TTTTAGGACTTTTGGGTTCTATTATTCCGATTATTATTACAATTTATGGATATACTTCATTGTATAACTTTTTCCATGGAAAATTGTTTAGTTCTTCATTAGCTAAATTAATTTCACCAACTCCTTTTGTTTATCTTGCTTCATTACTTCTTATGGTTATAGGGGTATTGGTTGGTATGTTTGGCTCTTGGAGAGCAGTTAAAAAATATTTAAAAATATAAAAATGAGAAGTTTTATTTTCTCATTTTTGTTTGTTTTGTAGATATAAATGATAATATTCAAGAATTTTTTCATAAGTATTTTTGGATAATTTTGTTTTTAGTTCAAGAAGAAGTTCTTGTTCTTTCCCGTTAAAAAAGTCTTGATATTTGTTCTTGATATAGTAGTAGATAATTTCTATTTCTTCTTTAGAGAGTGTAATATTTTGCTTTTGGGCAAATATTTCTATATCATTTTTAGTTAATTTTTTAATATAATTTAAAATAAAAAATTGATTCATCATATCACCATTTTATTATATGAAGAATCTTTGATAAGATGAAGTATTATTATCAGTATTTTTTGCGAATAATTTTTTGAAATCTTAAAAATCTATTTTCATTGATTTCTTTTTTTGCTATAATGTTACTGTGTAGTTAGGAGGAAGAGAAATGGCAAAGAAGATTAAATTAAAAGGTTCTAGTTTTTTTGATAAGAATAAGCCAATTAATAAAGTTAGAAAGACAAAAGTAACTTCTAGTAAAGAAAATACGTTTTCTCATAAAAAACCTCTTAATAAAGTGGCTAAGGTAAAACAAGTTGTAAAGAAAAATAATTTGCGTCCTTATAGTAATACTTCTAAAGCAAATAGTTCTTCAGAAAGATATTTACCAGATATTATAGAAAAGAGATATTTGTTTCTTTTGGTAGTTACGGCGGTAGTTTTTAGTGTAATTACTGTTCGATTATTTCAGTTGCAAGTTTTAAATGCTGATGATTATTCGGAGAAATTGGTAGCGGCAACGGAAAAGATTGTGGAGGGTGAGTCAACACCAAGAGGAAGAATTTATGATCGAAATTATAAATTGTTAGTAGATAATGAAGCAGTGAAAACGATTTATTATAAAAAAGAAAGTGGGGTTACTAGTAAAGAGGAGATTGCTCTTGCTCGGACATTGGCTTCTCGGATAGATATTGATTATAGTAAGCTTAGTGAAAAAATGTTAAAGACTTTTTGGTATAAGAATCATGAGAAGGAAGCAGAGGCTAAGATTACTAAATCTGAACGGGAACGTTATCAGGAAAGAAAACTTGATGATGATGATTTGGAAAATTTGATTTATGAAAGAATTTCAGCGGAGGATTTGTCTATTTATGATGAGATGGATAAAAAGACTGCATATATTTATTATTTAATGAATAAGGGTTATTCTTATGCTGAGAAAGTAATTAAAAATCGAGGAGTTACTGATGATGAGTATGCGTTTGTTAGTGAAAATATTGATCATTTGAAGGGGGTTAATACGAAATTAGATTGGGAGAGAACTTATCCTTATGGCGATGTTTTTAAATCTATTTTGGGGAATGTTTCTAGTTCTACTCAGGGTATTCCTTCTGAATTGGTGGATGAATATTTAAAAGCGGGTTATTCTATGAATGATCGAGTTGGAATTAGCTATTTAGAGTTTCAGTATGAAAAATACTTAAAGGGAACGAAGGCTCGTTATAAAGTGACTAATGGAAATAATTATGAACTTGTTGATGCTGGAAAACGAGGTAATGATATTGTTTTAACGATTGATATTGATTTACAAAAATATTTAGAGGAGCAGTTGGAAAAGGAAGTATTGTCTACGAAGAATGAGGCACATACAGCTTATTATGATCACAGTTTTGCTATTATTGCTAATCCTAAAACGGGGGAGATTTTAGCAATGGCTGGTAAACAAGTTAAAAAGGAAAATGGACAATATAAAGTTTCTGATTATACACCTGGTGTGATTACTACTTCTGTTACGCCTGGTTCTATTGTAAAGGGTGCATCAATGTTGGTAGGATATAAGTATGGTGCAATTAATATTGGGCAGTATCAAACTGATGAATGTATTAAGATTCGAAGTACTCCCGAAAAGTGTTCTTGGAGAACTTTAGGTTATATTAATGACATTAATGCTTTGGCTTATTCTTCTAATGTTTATCAATATAAAATTGCGATTGCTGTTGGTGGTGGTAGTTATCGTTATGATCAACCTTTGGCTCTTGATAAAGGTGCTTTTGATAAATATAGGCAGATGTATTCTTCCTTTGGATTAGGGGTTAAAACAGGAATAGATTTGCCATCTGAAGGACATGGTTATTCAGGAAAATCTACTCTTCCTGGTCATTTGTTAGACTTTTCGATTGGACAGTATGATACCTATACTCCAATTCAAATATCACAGTATATTAATACTATTGCTAATGGAGGAACACGGTTACAACCCTATCTTTTGAAAGAAGTTTATGAATCTTCTTTGGAAAATAAAAGTGGTTTTGGAACTAAAGTTTTTGAGAATAGTCCTAAGGAGTTAGGAAAAGTTGAGGTTGAGGAGAAATATTTGAATCGAGTCAAAGAAGGATTTAGGGCAGTTGTTAGCTATGGATTAGGAACACAATATATGGGAATGTATCAATCTATTGGTGCAGGAAAGACTGGAACAAGTCAGAGTTTTATTGATACGAATAATGATGGGACGGTTGATACAGAGACGATTACAACTAGTTTTGTTGGCTATGCACCATATGATGATCCTAGGATGAGTGTTGTTGTTATTAGTCCTGATGTTGCTGATGCTAGTGCTGAAACAACAAGTGCTATTAATAAAAGATTATCCTCAGAAATTGTAAATAAATACTTTGAAATTTATAAATAATGTGATATAATACGTTCAGTGCTTTAAAAGGAGGTGCATTATGGCTAAAAAAGATAGTAGAACTTTAGTAACATTGACTTGTCAAGAGTGTAAGAAAGTTACTTATAGAACTCCAAAGAACAGTGATAATACAAAAGAAAAATTAAGTTTAAATAAGTATTGTAGTAATTGCCGTAAAGTATGTGAGTTTAAAGAAACAAAAACAAAGTAGTTAGAGGGGTATAGAAATGATTAATGTAAATGATTTTAAGAATGGGGTAACCATTAGTTATGATGGAAATATTTATCAAGTATTAGAGTCTGATCATGTAAAACCAGGAAAGGGCGCTGCTATTGTTAAAGCAAAATTAAAAAATCTTCGTACTGGTGCAATTGCTATGCAGACCTTTAATGCTGGGATATCAGTTCCAAAAGCTCACATTAATAAGCAACAAATGCAATATTTGTATGCAACTGGAAGTAGTTATAGTTTTATGAATATGGAAACTTATGAACAAATTGAATTGGATGAAAGTCAAATTAAAGATGAAGTTAAGTTTTTAAAAGAGGGATTAAATGTTTATATCACTTTTTATGAAAACGAGATGTTAGGTTTAGAGCTTCCTGAAAAGATTGATTATAAAATTACATCTACTGAACCTGCAATTAAGGGAAATACGGCAACTAATGCTACAAAAGATGCTATTATTGAAACTGGATTATTAGTGCGTGTACCTTTGTTTATTGATGAGGGTGAAGAAATTATTGTTTCCACAAAAGATGGAAAATATGTATCTAGAAAATAGGGAAGCCTTTTTTCTTTATTAGGAGATAAGTTATGAATATTGATTTAACAAATTTAGTCACTAATATTGAAGAAGAAAAGCAAATTCATGAAAAATTTAGTTTGGATCAATCTATTATTGAAAGTTCATCGATTCGCCTTTTGAAAGATACTTCTTTTGAAGGGACAATCACTAAATTATGTGATGGTAATTATGAGATTGTAGGGAAAATTCAAGGAATTATGATTCTTCCAGATGATATTACTTTGGAAGATGTAGAATATCCTTTTTCAATTGAGGTTTCAGAGAAATTTAGTGAAGAGGATAAAGATGGTTTGAATAATTTAAAAATAATTCAAAATAAACTTGATCTTACTGATTTTTTATGGCAGAATATATTAGTGGAAATTCCTTTGAAGGTAAAATCTAAGAATTCAGAAAATTTAACTTTGAAGGGAAATGGGTGGCGTCTTGTTACAGAAGAAGATTTGAAAAAAGGTAATGATTCTCCGCTTAGTGAGTTAAGTAAGATATTTGATTCAAGGAAGGAGTGAGAACGTATGGCAGTTCCATTTAGAAAAGTAAGTAAAACTAGAAGAGATATGAGAAGAACTCATTATAAAGTTGTTGCTAATGGATTAGTAAAATGCTCAAATTGTGGTGAAATGATTCGCCCTCATAGAGTATGTCCAAAATGCGGATTTTATAAGGGTGAGCAAGTTGTTTCAAAATAAGTCCTTTTGATAGGGCTTTTTATTTTTAGTTAATTTAGAAAAAATAGCGAAAAAATGTTGTATAATAAAATAATAATTAAGATTAATTTTTTATAAGAATAAGTACTGAATGAGTATGTTTTTGAAAGAGATAAAATTTGGTAAAATAGGATTAATACTTTTTGATTTTAGGGGTTCGTTTAAGAAAAAAAGATTTTAAAGGCAAAGGTGGTGATTTAGTTTTGTATGCAAAAGTTATTGTAGAAATTTTAGCAAAGGCAGTAGATAAAACATTTGTTTATAAAATTCCTGATGATCTTGTTGGGGTTCAAGTAGGGTCTCGTGTTTTGGTTAAATTTGGACATCAAGAGTTAGAAGGATTTGTTTTGGAAATTGTAGAGCAAGTTGATGCTTGTTATGAGATTAAAGAAATTTGTTCTTTAGTGGATCCAGAACCTATATTGAATCAAGAAATGATTTGGTTAGGAGAGGTTATTGCAAAAAAGATATTGTGTTCTAAGATTTCTATTTATCAAGCTATGCTTCCTAAGGCTTTGAAAGCTTCTCATAAGACAGAGATACATGAGAAGTTAGTTTCTTATTTAATTTTAAATTGGACTGAGAGTGAGGTATTAAAATACTTAAAAGGATGTCGATTTGAAGGACAAAGAAAAATATTGAATATATTGTTAGAAAAGGGTGAATATTTAATTTCAAGGCAAGATAGTAGTATAAAAACAATCGTAAAAAAGGGAATTGCTCGAATAGAAAAACGGGAAGTTTATCGATATTGTTATGAAAGCAAAAAAAATGATCAAAGGGTTATACTAAATGATGAGCAGGCAAATGCTGTTCAATGTGTTTTAGGTAATCTTTCAAAAGATAAAATTTTTCTTTTATATGGGGTTACTGGTTCTGGAAAAACAGAAGTTTATATGAATATTATTGAGAAAGTGATTCGAGAGAGCAAAACAGCTATTATGTTAGTTCCTGAAATTAGTCTTACTCCTCAAATTGTAGAAAGATTTGTCTTGCGTTTTGGGCAAGACGTTGCTATTCTTCATTCTGGTTTAAGTGATGGAGAGAAATATGATGAATATCGTAAAATTAAGAATGGGAAGGTTCATATTGTGGTTGGTGCTCGTAGTGCTATTTTTGCGCCTCTTCAAAATATTGGTATAATTATTATTGATGAGGAGCATTCTTCGACATATAAACAAGATAATCATCCACGATATCATGCTCGTGATGTTGCTATTTTACGGGGGAAGTATCATCATGCTCCTGTAGTGCTTGGAAGTGCTACACCTTCTTTAGAAAGTATGGCACGTGCCCAAAAAAAAGTGTATGAACTTCTTTTGTTGAAAAAAAGAGCTGGTCGTGGGGGAATGCCTAAGGTTTATATTACGGATATGAAGGAAGAGGTAAAGAAAGGAAATTTTATTTTTTCTGACTTATTACAGAAAAAGATAAAAGAAAAGTTAGAAAAAAAGGAACAAGTTATTCTTTTACTAAATCGAAGGGGATATAGTTCAGTTTCTAGTTGTGGAGATTGCGGTGAGGTAATAAAATGTCCAAATTGTGATATTAGTTTAACCTATCATAAAACAAGTGGAATGCTGCGCTGTCATTACTGTGGTTATGCAAGGCCAAAAGTTTCTGAATGTCCTAAATGCCACTCTAGTCATATGAAGGAGTATGGAATTGGTACTCAAAAATTAGAAGAAGAGTTACATCATCTTTTTGGTATGGCTAGAATTGTAAGAATGGATATGGATACTACTTCAAGAAAGGGAGCTCATCAAAAAATTATTGATGCTTTTGGAGAATATCAATATGATATTTTAGTTGGCACTCAAATGATTGCTAAAGGCTTAGATTTTCCTAGAGTTACTTTAGTTGGTGTTGTGAATGCAGATGCTAGTTTAAATGTTCCTGATTTTCGGAGTAGTGAAAGGACATTTCAACTTCTTTGCCAGGTTTCAGGACGTGCTGGGCGTGGAGCAATTTCAGGGGAAGTTGTTATTCAGACTTATAATAATCAACATTATAGTATTGTTTTGGCAAAATATCATGATTACTTATCTTTTTATCATGAAGAGATGAAAATGAGGAAACAATTAAATTATAGTCCATATTACTATCTTATTTTGATTCAAATTTCTACAAAGGATTATGAATGTAGTTTTCGTGAGGCTAAAAAAGTAGGCGATTATTTACGTAAGAATCTGAGCCCTACTACGTATATTCTTGGTCCTTCTATGGCAAATATTTTTCGAATTGATAATGTTTATTATCAACAGTGCATTATTAAATATAAAAAGGATAATCGTTTAGCGGATACTCTATTAGCATTAGATGCACATTATAAAGGTAATCATAAAGTTTCTTTGGAAATTGACATTGATCCTAATCGGTTATAAATCTTTTGTAGAAAAATAAGTATTTTAGAAAGGAAATAAAATGAATGCTAAAAAATTTAAATTGGAATTGCAAAAGGGAATTCAGTTAAAAATTATCGATGAATTTTTTATTAGGAAATTATTTCAAAATGAAAAGGTGAGTTTTTTAAATAATATATCAATCGAAGAATTGTTAGAGGAGAATTATGAAGTAATTTTAGGTAATTGTTCTATTGGGTGTATTGTCAATGTTGTAAAAGAGATGTATTCTCATGAAGGAATGCAAAAATTTATTTTCGAACATTATGACCTTTTGTTAAAAAAAATTCGAGGTAAATATGAAGTTTATGATTTGTTAGAAAAGGGGCTACCTATTGATTGTAAAAGGTATGTTAATGATCATTTAGATGTTTTGCTATCTGAAGTTTCTCCTAGTTTTATTTTTTCAATTTTAATGTTTGAAGATTTGGAAGAATTACCTTCTTATGCTAATCAATTTTTTGAATCTCAAAATTTTCCCCTTTTAGATGAATTTTTACAAAAAAATAAAAAAAATTATCTTGAATTTCTATTTTTTCGTTTTAATGAAATGCAAATGGATAGTTTATATGATACTTTAATTAGGTTAATTGATGAAGTTTTGGAGCATGAAGGATTGGAATATATTGATATTCGGTTACTTAAGGGAGGTGCTTATTCAGAAGTTTTGCAAATTGGTGATAAAATTTTAAAATTAGGTAAATCAAGGAATTGTTATCAAATTCCTTATGATGAAACTATTTTACAACCAATTATTCGTTTTGATTTATCAAAAATTTCTACTCTTCCTTTGGTTTTGGAAGTGATGGAAAATGTTTCTACTGATGTTCATCTATCGAAGGATGAGTTGTATTCATTTTATTTTAAGCTTAGAGAAAGAGGAATTGTGTTTGCTGATATTAAAAATGAAAATTTAGGAATTTTGTTAAAAGATAATTTGATTCATTGGAATAAATCAATTTCTTCTGATAATAAAGATAAAGGGATTGATGGTGAAAATTTATCTATTTTAAAGAAGGGGAGTATTGTTATTTTAGATACAGATTACTTATATACAGAACAAGATTATTATCAACTGCTTGATGAAGGAAAATCAATTTGGGGAAATGATGATTCTCGTTATTTTGAGGCTAAGTATCAATTGGAAAAGGCTAAGACTTCACAAAAAAGGTGAAATAAAATATAAAATACTTAAATTGCTTTTTTATTAAAGTATTGCTGAAGAATGGGGAAAGAATTAAAATAATCTTTTCTTTTTTTTATTTTCTCTTTTTGGTTATTAATTAATAGTTGAGATTAGGTGTGATGAAAGTAAAGATTAGGAATATTTGAAGTGATTTTTTAGATGGCTCTTTTTCTCTTTTGTTTTCCTTTATTGATTTTTGTAAGGGATGCTGTTATAATCATTATAGAATAGGAGGAGGTATATGTTAGGAAAGATTATTCGAATTTTGGGCGATACTGTCCGAATTAGTCTAGAAGTAAATATTTATGATTTAGATAATTTAATGGGGAAAAATGTTATTTTTGAAGATGGTTCTTTGAAAATTGTTGGAGAAGTTATGGAAGGGGATACAACCTATTTGGATATTAATTTGATTGGAGAAATTGCTAATCAAAAATTTATTTATGGTAGCAGTACAAAACCTTCTTTTAAAAGTTCATGTAGAATTATTACAGTAGAAGAGTTAGATATTATTTATCAGAATGATCCTAATACCAATTCGATTAGTATGGGGAGTTCAGTGGTATATAATAATTATCGAATTTCTTTGGATGTTAATGCTTTTTTTTCTAATCATTTTGCTATTTTGGGAAATAGTGGTTCGGGAAAAAGTTATTCTACTTCTAAAATTTTACAGTCTATTTTTTATGAAGCAAAGAATAGTATTCCATTTCGAACAAATATGTTTTTGTTTGATGCTTATGGGGAATATCAACCAGCTTTTTTTAATATTGGAAAAAATAACCCTAACTTGAATTATAAGGTTATTACAACTGATTTAAATAGTACGGAATATGTTCATTTATGTCTTCCATTTTGGTTACTTGGGGTTGATGATATTGCTTTACTTTTGAATGCTAATGATGAAAATCAAATTCCAATTATTGAAAAAGCCTTAAAATTAGTAGGCTATTTTACTAAGAGTGAGGATGAAGTAATAGATCAAAAAAATGATATTTTAGCACGAAGTATTTTGGATATTATTTTTTCTGGTAAAAATCCTAGTGAGATTCGAAATAAACTTACTTCAGTACTTACAAAATTTAAGACTAAAGATATTAATTTGGAAATTAATTTAACTAAAGGTGGTTGGAGTAGAACTATTCGGCAGTGTTTATTTGTTGAACCTTCAGGAAAATTTGCTGATATAGAGGTTGTTATTCAGTATTTAGAAGGATTTACTAAGAATGAGTTTCAGTTAACTCTTCCTGATGGTAGTTTTATGTATGGACTGAAAGAATTTTCTTTAGCGTTGGAATTTGCTTTAATTAGTGAGGGAGTTTTAACTAGTGAAAAAGTGTTTGACTATGCTAATGCTTTGAAAATTCGATTGAATACGTTGATTAATAGTGATTATGCGAAGTTCTTTGACTATCCTATGTTTGTAACGGTTGATGGTTATATAAAAGATTTATTGATGGTTTCTAATGGGAGAAAAGCGCAGATTATTAATTTTAATATTAATTATGTAGATGATCGATTTGCTAAAAATTTGGTTAAAATTTATTCAAAATTATTTTTTGATTATGCTGCTAAATTAAAAGAAAGGGGATCGATTGCGTTTCATATTCTTTTAGAAGAAGCACATCGTTATGTTCAAGAAGATATCGATGTTAAATTATTTGGGTATAATATTTTTGAGAGAATTGCTAAGGAAGGAAGAAAATATGGTGTTTTGCTTGGAATGATTAGCCAAAGACCTTCTGAACTTAGTGAAACGGCAATTAGTCAATGTAGTAATTTTTTAGTTTTTAAAATGTTTCATCCTAATGATGTTGCTTTTGTGGCCTCTATTTTACCAAATATTAGTGGAACTCTAATGAATAAATTAAAAACTTATCATTCTGGAACTTGTATTGCTTATGGTTCTGCTTTTAGAATGCCAGTGGTTGTTAATGTTGATCAACCAAATCCTTCACCACTTAGTCAAAATGTTGATATTTCTAAGGTATGGTATGTAAAACAACAATAGATATATAAGATTAAAAATAGAATTGTAGTATCTTTATTTTGTGGTTACAATTCTTTTTTAAATTAGATAATTGACAAAAATTAACTATTGTGATAACATATTTTTTCAAAAGGAGGGGATTGTTATGCCGAAAAAAGTAATATTAAATCAATCAAATTTGTCATCAACAGTTCAATCAGAGGATGTAAGAGACTTGTTTGCGATGACATTTATAACGTATCATTTATCAGAGAGTTATAAAATTATTTATAAAAATGATCCTGAGTTTACTATTCCCAAAAGATTGATAGAATTGTATTATAAGTTTATTCGTCCTGATTATAGTAATATGATATATTCGTTTAAAAAGAAATATATCTCTAATGAGATACTTGTAGAGAAGAATGATACTAAAGAACAAAGGAAGGGCTTAAGTGATGTATATCAGTATATTCAGGATTATGATTTTGATAAAAAAGGGTTAAATTTATTTATTACGTCATTAGAAATTAATAGTATTTTATGGGGACCAACTGATACTTTAAATAGTCAATCTTTAAAAGAGGAAGTTGAAAAATTAAGAGGAAAAGTTGAGAAGTTAAAGCAGGAGGCAAAAATTAGTCGAAATTTAGAAAAATTTAGAGAAGCTCAAAAGTTAGAGAACGAAATTCGGGCAATGAGTTATAAAACTAAGATAGGTGGGCAATTACGGAGTAACAATAATGATGATGAAGTGCGGTTGAATCAATTTGATATTGATATTCCTCTTCCAGAGGAGTCATTAATCATTATGAATAGTTATTTAAATGAGGAAAAGAAGGAAGAATTTAATCATATTATTGAAAGTGATAATGTTATTGAGTATATTATATATTGTGTGAAAGAAACAACAAAATTGATAAAGGTTCAGCCATTTTTTGATGGAAATAAGAGAACTTTTAGAGCACTTTTGAATTTGATGTTTAAAGCAAAAGGATTGCCACCAGTATATGTTAGGACAACTGAGAGGGAACCCTATAAAAAGGCTTTATATAATGCGATGAAGTATGATGATTATTCTGATATTATAGGTTTTTATTTCTTTAAAATATGTGATTCTATTTATGAATTAGATGTGGAACCTTATAAAGAAAAAAAGTTTCAGGAAGTTGATTCAAGATACAATTTTGTAAAAAGAAAAAGTGCTAGAGTTAACGATGAAAACAAGTTATAATGGCTTTTTTGGAGGAGTTTATAAATTATTTATCTATTTTTCTACTTTATGTTGTATAATGGTATTAATGATGAAAGAGATGTGATGTTGACATGAAAATACAAAATGTAAAGGGATGTAATGATTATTTACCAGAAGAGCAAAAGATTAGAAATTATATTAATGATGTTTTGAAGGAGACTTTTAATGAGTTTGGTTATCAATCGATTGAAACTCCAATATTATGTTATTATGATATGTTGATTGATAAATATGATTCGGAGAATGATTTAGTTAAAGAAATTTATAAGTTGACGGATCAAGGAAAAAGGGAATTAGGGCTTCGGTATGATTTGACGGTTCCTTTTGCTAAATTTATTGCTTTAAATAAGAACAAGGTTACCTTTCCTTTTAAACGATACGAGATTGCTAAAGCTTTCCGTGACGGCCCTGTGAAGCTTGGAAGAGATAGGGAATTTACACAATGTGATGTGGATGTAGTTGGATTATCTGGACAGATGATTGAGGCAGAATGCTTAAATTTGTATGTTAATGCCTTTGATAAACTTGGTATTGAAGTAGAAATTCAATATAATAGCAGAAACTTAATGCGGGGTTTAATTTTGAAAAGTGGTATTGATGAAGAAAAAGTTTCTTCTGTTATTACAATTATTGATAAAAAAGATAAATTAAGTAGGGATGAGTTTAGGGATTCTTTGATGAATTTAGATTTAGATGCTAAACAGGTTGAGTTTTTACTTCATTGTTTTACTTTATCTTTAGATGAATTGAATCGTTGCTATTTTAATACAGACTCTGAGATTCTAAAAAAAGGATTGTTGGAATTAAATGAATTAAATCGTTATATTGAAGGATTGGGGATTGAAAGTTATTGTCGTTTTACTTCTACATTGGCAAGGGGACAAGATTATTATACAGGAAATGTTTTTGAGGTTTATGAAAAGACACGTAAATTGAATAGTAGTATTGGTGGAGGTGGCCGGTATGATCAAATGATTACAAATTATATTCATGATGGTGAAGTTTATCCGGCAGTTGGCATTAGTTTTGGTTTATCTTCTATTTATGAATTATTAAAGGAACGAGAGGATTTAGTTAGAATTAGAAAAGCTGATATTTATTTGATTCCGATGGATACTGAGCTGTTTAGTTTGAAAATTGCTAATTTGCTTCGTAAAAAAGGAATGCATGTTCTTATAGAGATGAATAAAAAAAGAATAAAAAAATGTTTTGAATGGGCAAATAAAAATGAGATTCCATTTGTTTCAGTTATTGGAGATGAGGAACTTCAACAAAAAAGGTTAGTTGTTAAAAATATGGAAACTGGGGAGAGTAAGTTTTATTCATTTGAGGAAATTGATCAGTTGGTAGAGATGATTAAGTAATATGTATGATTTTACATATTATTTTTTTATGTAATTGGTTAGATTGGGGGATTATAATGAGAGTTGTTAATTTGAGAATTCATCAATTTCGAAAATTAAAAGGGTTAGTTTTAAAAAAAGAAATTTTAAATACTGAAGCATTGATGCTTATTTTAGATAAGAAATATGCTAAAACAAAGGATGGAGGAAAGATGCTTTTTTAGTATTTGGATGCGCAAGATGATGAGTGTGTTATGGGAAGAAAGTTATATATATTAAATATGTTGAATAGTTTTTCAGAATATCAAGAGATTTCAGAATTGATTATTTCGGATACTATTGTTGTTGTTGAGAATAAAATTGTCGGATTTGCTATGCCTTTGATTGAAAAACATTTAAATTTAGGAAATTTTTTTGTTAGGTGAAGAAAATGATTTTTTAGAAAAATTGAACTATTTAACGCAAGTTGGAAAAATCATTGATAAAGTGCAACGAATTGATCATTTGAGTTTTCAAATGATTTTTGGGGATTTAAATGAATTTAATTTTGTTATTGACTCTTCGAATGTTGTTAGAGCTGTTGATTTAGATAGTGCTTATATTGGTCAAGATGAACCTTCTCATATGGCTTATTATTTACTTAAAAATCCTTATTTGGAAAGTTTTCTTAGTAAATATAAAAAATCATCTGGGGGACTTATTATTCCAAGTAATGAGACAGATTTATATTGTTATAATATGATTTTGTTAGATTTTTTATCAGAGGAAGCTATGTATAAGAAAGATTTGGATCTTTTTTATAAATATTTGAGTCATTTAAAAGATATTGGTATTGATTCAGAATTGATTCGAATTTTTCAATCTATTTATTTTTCTAATTTTAATCAGAATCCTTTTTCGTTGTTGAAAACTATTTCTGTAGATTTAAGAAAAGATATGTCTTATCAAACTTTTAAAAAGAAAAATAAATTGAAGTAGTTTTTGAATAAAAATTTCTTTTTTACACAATATTGTAGGTAGAAAGGAGATTTTTTTATGTCTCGTCATAAAGTTGAAATTTGTGGCGTGAATACTGCGAATATGAAGGTGTTAACCAATGAAGAGAACAAGGAGTTATTTCAGAAATTGAAGGAAGGAGATGATCAAGCTAGAGAAGAGTTGATTAATGGAAATTTGAAATTGGTTTTATCTATTTTAAGAAAATTTGCTGGTCATACAGATAATATGGATGATTTGTTTCAAGTTGGATGTTTGGGACTTGTTAAGGCAATTGATCATTTTGATACTAGTTATGATGTTAAATTATCAACATATGCTGTTCCGATGATTTTGGGAGAAGTTAAGCGTTATTTGAGAGATAGTTCTTCTTTAAGAGTTAGTCGTAGTGTTAAAGATTTGGCATATAAAGTTTTAAAATTAAAGGAGGAATTGGTTACTTCTAATGGAGTTGAACCTACGGATAAAGAAATTGCTACGCTTCTTGGTGTTAGTGAATTTGAGATTTCTAATGCTTTAGATTCTTTGCGTGAACCAATGAGTATGTATGAGCCAATTTATAATGATGGAGGAGATACAATATATCTTTTTGATCAAATTAGTAATAAAAAAGAGGAATATGATCTAGATTATCGTTTGGCGGTAGATAAGGCTATGGGGAATTTGAAGCAGAGAGAAAGACAAATTTTAGAAGAAAGATTTCTTGTGGGTAAAACACAGATGGAGATTGCCAGTGAACTTGGAATTAGTCAAGCTCAAATTTCTAGAATTGAAAAGAATGCAATTAAAGTTCTGAAAAGAAGTATTAAAGAATAGAATGAAGTAGGGTGGTATCATGAATTTATCAGATTTACAAACGAAAGAAGTTGTGGATATTGCTAGTGGAAAAAGAATTGGCACAATTATTGATGTTATTATTTCTTCTGGGGGAATGATATCTAAAATTGTTTTAGAAGAATCTAGAGGTGGAAGAAGATTTTTAAGTTCTAATAAAGATGAAATTTATTTAGATTGGAAACAATTAATAAAAATTGGTGATGATATTATTTTGATTGATAGTAAAAAAGTTCCTTAAGAGATATTCTATTCTTGAAAAGAATTTTTTTTTATTTTATAATATTATTACAGAGTAGGTGAGCGATTTAATGGGAAATAAAGGATTTACATTGGTAGAAGTTTTAGCTGTTATTGCAATTGTTGCTGTTCTTGGTTTAATTGCTATTCCTGGAGTTATTGGTACGATTAGCAGAGGAAGGGACAATAGTTATCAAATTATGGTGGCAAATGTAAAAAGTGCTAGTATTAGTTTATTTGAGGAAATTGAATATGGTGATGGAATGATTTACCAATATTATCAAAGTGGTCAAACTAGTCAAAAAATTACGATTTCTTCTAATCAAATTACTGTTAATTTACAATCTTTAGTGAGTAATGGTTTTTTACAGGGAATGAATAATCCATCAGATGTTAATGATCAAAGTGTCAGTAATAAAAATGATAGTATTTTAATTAATCCTCGCAATAATGAAGATATTGGAACTTGTCAAATTCTGATTAAAAAAATAGTGGATATAAATGGACGGGTTAATTATCAATTTAGGAGTTTGAGTTCTAATTCTTCTTGTCCTAAAACAAGTGATTATTCTTGATTTATACATAAATAAAATTAAAATTACCTATACTAAATATAGGTGATTTTTTGTGAAAAATAAGGATAATTATACTAGTATTGTGATTAAAGATTCTTCAAAGGAATTATTTTATAAGATTGTAACTTCAGTATTTGTTCGGGGACTTTTATTGATCATTCCTATTTTTTGGAGTAATACAATTAATCATTTGAGTGAAGGAAATTATCATAAAACTTATTCCCTTATTATTGTTATTATGATTGTTAGTAGTTTTTATTATATATGGCAATATTTAAATCAAGTTAGTTGGTTTAAATTTTATGATAAATTATATTTGGGGTATACTTCTTTAATTACTAAAAATAATCATAATAACATCAAGAAAATAACGTTAGGTGAATATACTAATGTCATGAATACTGATATTGATATTCTGTGTAATTTTTTAGGAAATGGAGTTGCGAGAGTGATTCAAGTTTTAGAATTAGTTTTTATTTATTTTTATTTTTTATCGCAAAATATTTATATTTTTTTAATTACTATTTTGATTTCTACTTTAATGATTATTTTGATGATTATTTCTAGTAGTCAAATTAAAAATGAGAATATTAAAAGAAAAACTTCTTTAGATAAGAAAACGGTTATTGCTCATCAAATTTATGATCAATTAAAAGATAAAGCTATTGATGATTCTTCTTTTAAGAAATTTCATCAGAGTAATATTGAATATTTAAGAGCAAATAAGCGATTTAATTTATTAGCAGAGGCTTTAATTTATTTGGTACTTGGTATTATTGAACTTTCTAAATATGGGATTATTATTTATGCTGTTTATTTGATTCGAATTGGTAGGATGGAGGTTGGAACGATTATTTTAATTTATACTTATTATGATAAAATTATTACTAATTTTGAAGTTTTGGGAACAATTAGTGCTGAATATCAAAGTTTCTTGGTTTCTTTAAAACGTTTGAATAAATTGGGAGAAGATTCAGTGGTGGAAAGTTAGCGTTAAAAGAGGAAAATACTGATGAAGTATTTTTTTGTAAAAAATAACCAGAAAGTAATTAATTTTCAAAAAAAGTCTTTCAATCTCTTTATTTTATGATATAATAAACAAAGTTGAGAAAAAGAGGTGTAAAAATGAATATTAGAAATATTGCAATTATTGCGCATGTAGACCATGGAAAAACAACTTTGGTTGATCAATTGTTGAGAAAATCGGGGACATTTCGTGAGAATGAGGAAGTAGAAACTCGTGTAATGGATTCAAATGATATTGAAAAAGAAAGAGGAATTACGATTTTAGCAAAAACTACAGCAATTCATTATAATGGCTATAAGATTAACATTTTGGATACTCCCGGTCATGCTGATTTTGGTGGTGAAGTAGAGAGAATTATGAATATGGTTGATGGCGTATTGTTAGTAGTAGATGCCTATGAAGGGACTATGCCACAAACTAGGTTTGTTTTGAAAAAGGCTTTAGAGGCTGGGGTTAAGCCTGTTGTTATTATTAACAAAGTGGATAAGCCTACGGCTAGAGTGGATAAGGTTGTTGATGAAGTACTAGACTTATTTATTGAGTTGGGTGCTGATGATGAGCAATTGGAATTTAAGACAGCTTATGTTTCTGCTTTAAATGGAACAGCAAGTTTAGATCCGGATGTTTCTACACAGCAAGAAAGTTATGATGATATTTTTAAATTAATTATTGATGAGATTCCTGAACCTAAAGTTAATGTTGAGGGAAACTTACAGTTTCAACCTGCTTTGTTAGATTATAATGATTTTGTTGGAAGAATTGGAATTGGAAAAATTTCTAGTGGAAAAATTAAAGTTAACGAGATGGTTTCTTGTGTTCGATTAGATGGTAGTGTAAAGCAATTTAGAATTCAAAAATTATTTGGTTTTGAAGGTTTAAAGAGAATAGAGATTGATTCTGCTAGTGCTGGAGATATTGTTGCTATTGCTGGTATGCCCGATATTTCTGTTGGTGAGACGGTTTGTAATGTTGGAAAAGAAGAAGCGCTTCCTATTTTAAGGATTGATGAGCCTACTTTAAAAATGACGTTTATGACAAATAATAGTCCTTTTGCTGGTCGCGAGGGAAAATTTGTAACTGCTAGTAAAATTAGTGATCGTTTATTTAGAGAAACTCAACGGGATGTTAGTTTAAAGGTAGAACAATCTGGAAATGAATCTTGGACAGTATCTGGTCGTGGAGAGTTACATTTATCAATTTTAATTGAAAATATGCGTCGTGAGGGATTTGAACTACAGGTTTCAAAACCAGAAGTTATTTTAAAGGAGATAGATGGAGTAAAGTGCGAACCTTATGAAGATTTACAAGTAGAGGTACCTGAAGAGAGTGTTGGAAATGTTATTGAAGCTTTAGGAAATCGAGGGGCTAGAATGGATAATATGACAAATGAAAATGAACTTGTTCGTTTAAATTATACTATTCCGTCTCGTGGATTAATTGGATTTATGACTGATTTTATGACGATGACTAAAGGGTATGGAATTATTAATCATACTTTTAAAGAATATGCTCCTGTTGAAAATGTAAATATTGGTGAGAGAAAACTTGGAGTGTTAGTTTCTATGGAAAATGGAAAATCTACGGCTTATAGTATCGGAAACTTAGAAGATAGAGGGGTTATGTTTATTGAACCTGGTTGTGATGTATATGAAGGTATGATTGTTGGAGAATGTAATAGAGAAAATGATTTAGCTGTTAATGTTGTAAAGGGAAAGCAATTAACAAATACTCGAGCTGCTGGATCTGATCATACTGTAGTGTTAAAACGTCCTAGACCAATTACGTTAGAGTACGCTTTAGAATATATTAATATGGACGAATTGGTAGAAGTAACTCCACTTAATATTCGTCTTAGAAAAGAAATTTTAAATACAGAGCTTCGTAAAAAAAGAGATAGTAAGAAGTAAAAAGAATGGTTTTGACTATTCTTTTTTTTAGAAAAAGGCATCAATTTGATTTTACTTCATCTATATTATTTTTGTAAATTAATGAAATAACTATTAAAAAGTAGAAAAAATATGTTACAATGTTTATAGATATCTAGATGGTGGTGATTGATATGGACAATGTGTTTTCAATTGTTATTACAACTTTTCTTATTGCCGTTGGTCTTGTCTTTTTTACTTTTGCGTTTACGCGAAGAAAGACGGGAAAAAAATATAAAGAATATGTAAATGAATTAGATATTGAAAAAAATCAATTAATTAATGTTAAGATTTTATCTGAAATTACAAAGGTTCGTGGTTTGGTAAAGACAGATAATTTAAAACATAAATTGGAAGATTGGGATAATACTTTTAATTATATTAAAGAAGAGATGCTTCCGAAAATTACTGATCAAATTAGTGATGTTGATTTTCTAATTGATAAAAAAGATTATAAGAATGCTGTTGCAAAGATGGCTGGAATTGAATTAGAAATTGGTAGTTTGCGTCGAAAGAGTAAAAAGTTGATTGATGAAATTCAACTAATTACTAATTCGGAGGAAAGAAATCGGGCTTTGATTACCAAATTGAAGGTAAATTATCGGGAACTTCAAGCAAAGTTTAATCGTTGTATTAAAGATTATGGTGATTTAAAGGATGTTATTTCAGAAGAATTTGAAAAAATAGATGCTAAATTTATTGAATTTGAAAATGCAATGGATAACAATGACTATGTTCGTGTGGAAGAAATTGTCATTTTAATTGAAGAAGATTTGCAAAATTTGAAGAATATTCTTGATAATATTCCTTCTGTTTTACTGATGGCTAGTATTTTGATTCCTGGGAAAATAGAGGAGGCAAAAGTTGCTTATTCCCGTATGCAAAGAGATGGATATCCACTGGATTATTTAAATGTTGAATATAATTTGTCTGAAATTGATAAAAAAGTAAAAAAAATTATGGAAAGTCTAGCAAAATTAGAGATGAAGGATGCTGATATTGAATTAAAAACAATTCTAGAATATTTTAATTCTTTATTTCGGGATTTTGATAAGGAACGTGAGTGTAAGGATAATTTTAAAGAAGGTTGTAAAAAATTTCGTTATAAATTAGAAAAAGTGAATAAGGTTGTATATGATATTTATATCCAAATTGATGATATACGTATCACTTATGATTTAACGGAAGAAGAAATGAATCGATTTAGTGTTTTAAATCGGAATTTAGAGGTGATTAATGAAGACTTTAAGTCGTTATTAGAACATGGAAAAAGTAAAACTTTTGCTTATTCTAAATTAATGGATGAGTTAGAGGGACTTTCTGTTAAATTATCTAGATTGCAGGATGATTTAGATTATCAATTAAAATCGATTACTAGTATGCAGGATGATGAGTATCGGGCTAAGGAACAACTGGATACTATTCGAGAATTGTTACGTAAAGCTAAAATTAAATTAAAAGATTACAAGTTACCGGTTATTCCTAGTAGCTATTATGTTGAGTTGAAAGAAGCTCAAGATGCTATTCGAGAAATTGTTAGGGAATTAGATAAAAAACCGATTGTTATTAAAATTTTAAATGTTCGAGTAGACACTGCTAGAGATTTAGTTTTTAAAATTTATAATAAAACAAATGATATGATTAAAGTATCTAGTCTTAGTGAGAAAATGATTCTTTATGGAAATCGTTATCGTAGTGTTTATCCTGAGGTAGATCAAGGTTTAGAGCAGGCAACAGCTTTGTTTTATAAAGGACAGTATGAAAAATCTTTAGAAAAATCAATTCAAACCATTCAGTTGGTTGAGGATAGCCCAATGCTAAAAATAAAGTAAAATAACTTTACTTTTTTTCTTTTTTATGATACTCTTTTAGTATAGTGTAGAAGGATAAAGAGGAGGATCTTATGAGTTTTGTTGATTTTTTGTTAAAATATTATATATGGATTTTAGCGGTATTGGTTCTTTTAATTTTGATTGTGATTGGAATTTTAGTTGATTCTAAAAATAAAGAAAAAGGAGTCCAAAAAGAGAAGAAAAAGCAGGATAAGAAAGGAGATGCTGTTGTTAATACTAAGGAATCAGATGTTTTAGATTCAAAAAATAATGAGAATGTTACGTTGAATTCTATGTTGAATTCTAATGCTTCTTCGCCTGTTAATAATCAGACTAGTAATTTTTCTAATGAAAATGTCTTGAATATGAATTCAACAGTTTTGGATAAACAAAATGTAGAGGTATCTTCTTCGAATATAAATCCAATGGGACAGTCTATTGCAAATGTGAATTCAGCACCAAGTATTAACCCGATGGAACAAGGTGTTGCAAATATAAATCCAGTACCAAATATTAATTCGATGGAGTCAAGTATTGCAAATATGAATTCAGCACCAAGTATTAACCCGATGGAACAAGGTGTTGCAAATATAAATCCAGTACCCAGTATTAATCCAGTGGGACAAAGTGTTGCAAATATGAATTCAGTACCAAATATTAATTCGATGGAACAAAGTGTTGCAAATATGAATTCGATACCCAGTATTAATCCAGTGGGACAAAGTGTTGCAAATATGAATTCGATACCCAGTATTAATCCAGTGGGACAAAGTGTTGCAAATATGAATTCAATATCAAGTATTAATCCGACGGAACCAACTGTTTCAAGTATAAATCCAGTACCAAGTATTAATCCGACGGAACCAACTGTTTCAAGTATAAATCCAGTACCAAGTATTAATCCGATGGAACCAAGTGTTTCAAGTATAAATCCAGTACCAAGTATTAATCCGATGGAACAAAGTATTTCAAATATGAATCCAATACCAAGTATTAATCCGATGGAACCAAGTATTTCAAATATGAATTCAGTACCAAGTATTAATCCGATGGAACCAAGTATTTCAAATATGAATCCAATACCAAGTATTAATCCGATGAAACCAAGTATTTCAAATGTGAATCCAGTACCAAGTGTTAATCCAATGGAACCAAGTATTTCAAATGTGAATCCAGTACCAAGTGTTAATCCGATGGAATCAAGTATTTCAAATGTGAATCCAATACCAAGTATTAATCCGATGGAACCAAGTATTTCAAATGTGAATCCAGTACCAAATATTAATCCAATGGAACCAAGTATTTCAAATACAAATTCTGTATCGAACGTTGGTTCAAATCAACAATCTGCTCAGGATAGCAATTTTTCATCTACTAGTAATATTGTTTTTACGACGGACGGTGCAAAGCCCTTTGATGTTAATAGTATGTTTGAAAATAATAAATAATATTATGTAGAAAGGAACCGTTTATGAATGAGAATGAGTTAAATGACAATTCTAATAAAAATGTGTATCGAGCTACGACCAATTTGAATGTTGATATGGAGAATCCTCAAATACATATAAATAGTGCAGTTGATATGAATATAAGAAATACTGATAATGGTAATAGTTATGATTCTAGCTATTCTCATAATTATGGTGGTTCTTTTGATAATAGAGGAGACTTTTATAAAGATTATTCTGATAATACTGGTGGGCAGATTGGATTGAATTCTAATTATCAACCAAATTTAAATCAAGGGAATGATCATACTTATTTAACTAATCAAAATTATTCGAATCGCTTGAGTAATGCTTCTTTAAATTCTGTTAATAGTACTTTTACTAATGTTGATTATGAGGTTTCTAATAATAAAATCAATCAAGCAGATAGTTCAATTATTTCGAATGCTAATGTTACTAATAATTTTATTCCAAATCAGGTGAGTTCTTCTGAAAATATTGAATCTTATGTTTCAAATAATACTGAAAGTAATATTGAATATCAACCTACTATGGAAGAAAAAAAAGAAAAAAGGAATTTTCAGATTCCTAATGAAGTAAAAGTAATGGGATTTATTGTTTTTATTTTAATGATATTTTTATTATTGATGCCTTATATATATGATTTTTTTAAAGGATTACAATTGGCTCTTAGCAGATAATTCGATAATTTTATGATAGTCGTCGTCGTTAGCGATGATATTTTTGTGAATTTGATTACATTTTGAACACTTATAGATTATTTTATAAGTGTTTTTGTATTTTTCTAAATCTATTGGAATCAAAAGTCCTTTGCAACTATTCATTCTATCTCCTGGATTAATGTCAACGTGTTTAGAATATAGGCAAAATGGACAGTGATCACGTGCTGTATAGTTTAGTTTTTGGACATTTTTATGGCAATTTTCACAAATAAAGTTTTCATCTCTCATTATAAATTTTTTCATTTTTTCTCTAATCAAATATAGCGGATTCTTTTTATATTTGATTCATCCTTTCTATTTCGTTTCATGAATTATAACATGAATTGTATAATTTGTAAAATTTTAATATATAATATATTGGTGAATAGATATTTTGAAAAAATTATTTTCGTTTTGTTCTAAATTTTTTCTTTGTTTTATTCTTTTTTTAATATTGGCTATTTTTAGTAAAGGAAATGAACGTTATAAGTATTTTATTAAAAAAAATTTGTATCAGGATATGATAGATTATTCTATGATTACTAAATTTTATAATCAATATTTGGGAGGAATTTTTCCTTTGAAAAGTGTTGCTTCTTTGCAGCAGAGACAGAGATATGTTTTTAATGAGAAAATTACTTATCAAGAAATATCATCTTATTTGGATGGCGCCAAATTAACGGTATCTTCTAATTATTTGATTCCTATTAACTTTTCTGGAATTATTGTTTATATTGGAGAAAAAGAGGGATATGGTAAAGTAGTTATCGTAAAGAATGAAAAGGGAATTGATGTTTGGTATGGGAATATTTGTAGTTTGATGAATAAATTGTATGATCATGTAGAATCAGGGGATTATTTGGGAGAAGTTTGTGGAAATACATTATACTTGGTTTATTCTAAAGGAAATACATTTTTAGATTATCATCATTATTTGTCATAAATAACTAATTTTGTTTAATTTTGTTGTATACTAGAGTAGTAGATATGAGGTGTATTGAATGAAGTTGAGCGATCTTAAAGGTGTAGGGGAGAAAAAGATTCTTCTTTTACATCGATTAGGAATAGATAGTGTAGATGATTTAGTTTCGTATTATCCATATAAGTATAATATTATTAAAAGGACTAATATGGACAGTGCATTAGATGGAGAAAAGGTAATTGTTGATGGAATTGTTGAATCTCAACCGATTGTAAATAGGAGTACTAGAAATTTAAAAAGAATTACTTTTCGAATTATTGGTTTAAAGAATATTTATCAAGTGTGTGTATTTAATCAAGAGTATCTTTGTCATGAGTTACATTATGGTATGAAAGTTATTGTTATAGGAAAATATGATTTAAAACGTCAGTTGATTAATGCAAGTGAAGTAAGGATAGGAAAACTTTCTTCTGTTTCACAAGTTGAAGCTGTTTATTATGGGACTTCTGGTTTGAATAGTATTAAAATTTCACAAATGATACAGGAGGTCTTTAAAAGTAATTATCTTCCAGTTGATTATCTTCCGTTGTTTATTCGTGAAAAATATCATTTTATGGATAAAATTATTTCCTTAAAGGAAATTCATTTTCCTACTAGTACTTCACATTATAATTTGGCAAAGCAAAGATTGAAGTATGAAGAATTATTTTTATATTTATTAAAGATTCAGTATCTTAAGCAGAAGAGATTAGTGGCTGAGGGGGCTATTTCTAGAAATATTTCTGATCAAATGATTCAGGATTTTATTAATTCATTAAGTTTTTCTTTAACACCTGATCAAATTATAGCAATTAATGATATTAAAGAGGATATGCGGTCCGCTTTGCAGATGAATCGATTGATTCAAGGAGATGTTGGTAGTGGAAAAACGATTGTTGCTTTTGTGGCTACGTATATTAATTATTTGTCTTCTTATCAAACGGCTTTAATGGTTCCTACAGAAATTTTGGCAATTCAACATTATCAAAATGCAATGTCCATATTTAAAAATACAGATATGAAAGTTGCTTTGCTGACTTCCACGGTTTCTAAAAAAGAAAGAGAAAAAATTTATTTGTCTCTTCAAAATGGAGAAATTGATTTTGTTATTGGAACACAATCACTTATTCAAGAAGGAATTCACTTCTTTCAGCTTGGTTTAGTAATTATGGATGAACAACATCGTTTTGGGGTAAGGCAAAGAAATATTTTACGAACTAAGGGAACGACGCCAGATATTTTATCTATGAGTGCAACTCCAATTCCTAGGTCTTATGCTTTGGCTTTATATGGGGATATGGATGTTTCTAATATTCGAACAAAGCCTTTAGGTAGGAAGGAGACGATTACAGTTTTTAAAGAAGAGAAAAATATTACAGAGGTTTTGCAGGTGATGAAGCGAGAAATTGCTTTACGGCACCAAATTTATGTGATTGCGCCTTCTATTTTGGAGGAAGATGATAAATTAAATAATGCAACTATTTTATTAAAAAAGATGCGTCTTGCTTTTGGAAAAATTGCAAAGGTAGAAATGGTACACGGAAAAATGCAATCTTTGGAAAAAGAACAAATTATGCATAATTTTGAAGTAGGAGAAATTGATATTTTAATTTCTACGACGGTTATTGAAGTTGGGGTAAATGTACCTAACGCTTCGATGATTGTTATATTTCAAGCTAATTTTTTTGGATTGTCTACTTTACATCAATTGAGAGGAAGAGTTGGTCGTGGGGATATTCAGGGTTATTGTTATTTGATTGCAAAAGATTTTAATGAACGTTTAGAATTTTTGACTAATACTAGTGATGGTTTTGAAGTTAGTGAATACGACTTTAAAACAAGGGGAGAGGGGGATTTGTTTGGCGTTCGACAGAGTGGTAATGCTGTTTTAAAGCTTGCAGATGTAAGACGCGATTTTGGTATGTTAGTAAAAGTAAAGAAAGATGTTTTAGATTTTTTTGAATTTCACTACGATGAAATTCACAGATATCAAAGATATTTGGATGATTTTAAGTTAGTTAATTGAGGATAAAGATTTTTAATAATAAAAATTTATTGTGCTATTTGTTTTTTTTGTGTTATAATATCCTTTCAAAGGAGGGGATTTTGTGAAAAAAATATTAGGATTAATTCAGGATGAATTTCAGACTATCATTTCTTCTCAGACGGTTTCTGGGTTAAAGGATCAGTATTTGCGGTATGTTTCATTGGATAAATTTGGAAATCAATATGATGAATATACTATTGAGCAATTTTTGATTTTTTATAAAATCGAAAAATTATATGAATTAGGAAAAATTTCTGAGCAAGTTTATCAAAGACTTAGAATGATTTCTTATTTAAAGATTAGATTAGAGAAAATAAATACTGATTTTGATGAAAGTAATAATTCTTCTATTCAATTAGAGTTATCAAAAATTTTGATGGAGTTTGATCAGGAATTAGAAATGTATCATTTACTTTCTTTTGATCTTGATATTTCTCAATTGATGAATTTTATTATTGAAAATGAAGAAAATCATATTTTTTCTCGAAAAAGAAAAAAATCTTAGTATAAATTTTTTATGATAGAATAGTAGAGTGAAGCTCTATTTTTTTATTAATTTCTAGATAACTATTGAATTTTAAAAAAAATAATGTATAATAATTAACTTGAAAAGGGAGTTGTGGGTAAAATGAAAAAATATTTAAAATATTTATTATTGTTTCTTATTTTAATTTTTATCGGTATTGTTAGTGTTAATTTGTATAATACTAAAAATGTTGATTTTCATTCGAAAAAAGAAAGCCTTTCTTCTTTGAAAGATAATTCTTCTAGGGACAATGTGTCAAAAGATAAAGATAGTTCTCAAAACAATCAAGTTAAAGATACTGCTCAACAGGATAAAGATAATGCTTCGATAAATAATGCTAAAGGGGTTGGTGATGAAGAAGAAAAATCATCTTCTTCGAATGCAAGTTCTAATTCTACTCAAGAAAAGAAAAGTGAAACTTCTGATTCAAAGAGTTTTGTTGAAGATAGTTTGAATAAAGAGATCGTAAATAGTGATTCGAGTAGCAGTGATACAACTAATGGCATTTCTCAAGCAAGTCAAAATGCTATTTCCAACACTGAAATAGCGTATAATGAAATTGAAGTTGTAGATGATTCTCTTTCTTCTTCAGGTACTAAAGGAAATGTTTCCTCTGCTTTTTCAATAAATACTGATCAAATTAAAAGTGAGCAATCTAATTTATTAGAAAATCCAAATGTAATTGATGTAGATATTTCGTCATCTTCTTCGAAAACAAATGTTGATGTGGGGGATACTAACAGTAATACAAACTCCTCTGTTAAGAATGATTCAAAAACTACTTCGAATGATCAAACTTTAAATAGTAATTCAAATATTCAAAAAGAAGAAAATAGTAGTTTAGATAGTGCTACAAAGTCTTTAGATGATACTTCTTTTAAAGAAATGAAAGATGGCGATATTGTCGGAGCAACTGGTTATGGGGTGGTTCCAGAAAAAAATTACTTAAGAAGTAAAGCAAAGACGAATTCTAAAGTGATTACTAAAATAGAAATGGGTATCCCTTTTAAAATTATTAGTAAGAGTAAAAATGATCTTTGGTGGAAAGTGAGCTATCAAGGAAAGGTTGGGTATGTGGAAAATAGTTACTGTTTGATAAATTTACCGGATTATATTCCTAGTATTACTTATTATATTGTAGATGCTTTAAAGGATAATAGCGTTTCTTCAGGGGTAAAGTTATCTGTTTATGGAAAAAAATTATATTCGACCGGGAAAGTCTATAATCCAAGATTAGGGAAAGATGAATATATTGTCCCTGTTACTTATGATTTTGCAAAGAAAATTTTGGCTGCTCAGTCTTTGGCTTTAAAAGATGGTTATTCATTAAAAATTTATGATGCTTATCGTCCTACTAGTGTGGCAAATAAAGTTAGAGATTCTCTTGCTGAACTTTATAGTCAAAACGCTACTGTAAGAAAAAATATTGATTATAGTTATGAAAATGGTGAGTATTATGAATGGGGTAAGTCATGGTTTATTGCACAAAATTTATCTGCTCATAGTTTGGCTTCAGCCATTGATGTTAGTTTAACTAAAAAGGGTGAAACGAAAAGTTTGAAGATGCCTTCTAAAGTAAATGAGTTAAGTACAAAGGCAATTAAGTATAGATATGGGGTAAGTGGTCAAACTACTGTTCGAAATGATTTATATAGCAGTAATATGACTTCTGCAGCTAAGAAGTTGGATTCGTATATGATGAAATCAGGTTTAACTAGTTTGGCTTCTGAGTGGTGGCATTTTCAAGACAACACATCTTATAGTCGAATGAAGAGCTATATTCCAAGTGGTTTAAATTTTCAACCATCAACGATTGCTAGTGCAAAGAGTGAATAAATTTTTAATTTTCAATGTTTTTTATAACATTGATTTTTTTTTATTTTATGCAAAAATTCTTGTTCAAAGTAAAAAAGAAGGTTATAATATAAACCAACTAATGGAGGTTTATTTATGAGTGAAATGAATTATAAAAAAATTTTTGAAAAATTTTTAATAGAACATCCTCATCAATTGGATGCTTTAGAAAAGATTGCTATTGATGCTCATCAAGCAATGGAATTTGATGTTTATCTTTCTACTAAAAAAATTATTGAAAATAATATTTGGGATGTTAAGGAAAAAATTAGATTATTGAATTTTTTCCATCATGATACTTGTGGTGAGAAGTTAATTTTAAAGGATGAATATGGTCATGATTGCAAAGTGCCAGCTTATTTATATTCCATTCAGTATGGGTTTTATGATGGTTTTGAAGCTTTAATGCTTGTTTATGAGAATAGTAAAAAGATAAGTGATGATTATAATTCTAAATCTGATTTTTATAGAAAAGTTGCTCAGACTATTGCCATAGAAGGTAGAGATGGAGAAAAAGAATTATATTTGAAAAAAATGGTGATGAATTTAGATAAAAGTTTAATTGTCGAGCCGTATTATGAAGGAAATTTTATTGGAAACATTTGTAATAGTAGTATTTTTTCTAGTATTTTACAGTGTAAGAGTTTAGAATTGGTTAGGTTCTATCTGCCTTATGTTAGCCAAGTAAATTCTTATTTAACAGAAGCAGTTGCTACTGGAAATATTAAAATTGTAAAATTATTTTTAGAAAGAGGTGCAGATGTTAATTTTGTTGAACAGGATTTAATTTTAGGTAAATTGACTCCTTTAAAAATGGCTATTGCTAATAATGATTATGCTATGTTTAGATTTTTAGTTGATCATGGCGCTGATATGAATTTAAAAGTGGATTGTAGTGATTTCCTTTCAAAAATAAAAAATTATAAATCTAATATTTTTTCAAGTTATGGTGGATTACTTCGTTGTAATTTTTCGGACGAAGAAGTGATTAGTCAATTGAAATATATTAGTAATTCTTCTCCGTTAGAGTATGCCATTAAATTAAGTAATAATGGGGTCAAAAAAATTTCTTATCAAAAATTTGATGTGTGTTTTAAAGATAGATTAAAAAAATATCAAGATCATTTTGTTGTTGATGTATCTGATGTTAATGAACGAGTAAAGAATCGAGAAAAAATTGTTGATTTGTTATTTCATCAAGTAGAGGATAGGGAATGTATTGATTATACTGATTTAATTGTTTTTTCTTTTATGACTAGAAATTTGAATCATTTGAAGAGAGATTTTCAAGTTGTTTTAGATTTTCACTATTCAATTAATTTTGAATTGCTGTTTCAACGTTATTTTGAATTTCAATTGCAAGAAGATAGTGACATATTGTACAGTTTTTTAGATTTTCAAAAGCAATATGATGCTAGTGGGGAGATTATTTTAATATTTTTTCAACATTATTTGGAGAAATTTGTTTATCGAAATTGTAATTTTTATGAGACTGATTTTAGTAGAACATTACTTAATAGTATTTCTTTAAAAAAAAGAAGTAATTTATGCTTAGTTCCTTATTGTAAAAATTTATCCACTTTAAGGTGGTTGTTGTCTTTAGGATTTGATATTAATCAAGTTGATTGTCAAGGGAGAAATATATTATATTATTTATTAAAAAATTCTTCTTTTGGAGAAGAAGAGCAGGAACTATTTGATTATTTGTTAGAAAATTTAAATTTATTATTGCGGGATAATCATAATAAAAATATGCTTTATTATGTTTTGCAAAATTTTAGTACAGAAAATGATATATGGTATGCCCAAGAGAAATGGAAGTTTGAGATGAGTAAGCTAGAAAGGGCGCTTATTAAATTAATTTCTAAAATGCCTAAGCAAGAAATATTGAGTAATAATGCTGATATTAATCAGATATTTTTAAAAAGAACAGAATATTGTAGTTCTTATGGTGAAAAAATTTATTTTGAATATATTTATCAATATCATAAAGAATTATTTGAAAATCTTTTAGAAAAAGGATTTGTTTTTGAAGATAAAATGCTTGAGCATATATTTGCTTGTCTGTATCCGATCAAAAAAGATAAAAGAGAAAGATTATATGATGAAATTGATAAAAAGGCTACTTTAGATTTTTTATATAAAAAATTAGATTATGATATAGAGATTCAAAAGTTAGATATCAAATCAGAATTCAAAAAGGTAATGTCTTATTTAAAAGAAAAAGAATTTATTTTAAATTTTGATGAATTCCAAAGATTATTAAAAGATTTTAATATTCAAATTCTTTCTTTAAATTCATTTTACCAACACCATGTTCAAAAAAAATATTGTCCTGAAAAGTATTTAGAATATGCTCGTGAAAGGTATAATACCATTTATGATGGATTGGATTACTATTTATTTTTTCTTATTAT
The DNA here is from genome assembly GCA_934167785.1 of uncultured Bacilli bacterium. The sequence continues at coordinate 10,120 of CAKPLX010000005.1, read as the reverse complement.
TTGGGGAATTCAAAGATATGGTAATGACAAAATAGAATGTATATTAGATATTATTCCAAATTATGATATTAATAGTAGTGTTTTTGAAGAGGATGTTAATTTTAATTATTGGCGCTATGTTGGCCAGGTATCTAATATCATTGGTTGGGATGATGATGGATATCCTATGTATGGTAATGAGCATTTTGAAGCAAAAAATGTTCAAGAAGGTGATGATGAAAATATTGAATTCACGGGGAATTTGATGCAATATGCTATTTTGAGTGATGATTTGTCAATGGTAAAATCATTACAAAAGTATGGAGCAAGTTTACAGTATTTTATTGATGAAAAAGATCATACTTGGGATTATGTAAATTCTTATACTATGCTAAGATATATTGAATCCTTTGTTGGAGAAAAAAATAAAAGTGATCTCACTTTAGCTGAAAAAAATTATTATCTGAAGTTGGAAAAGTTAGATTTAAGTCATAATATTGAGAATAGAAAAATGGTACTTAAAAAATAATAAAATTGATGTTGAAAATATAAATCTTAATAAGTAATTTTTTTTTAATTATTTACAATATTGGTGTTAGTATAGATATATAGACGCAAAAATTTGAAAGCAGTGATATAATAGTTATCGCAAGAAACGGAGGAAGTGTCTATGAAAAAAGAATATGCAAAACATGATGAAGAATTTAAGAAAATGATTGTTAATCTTTGCGAAACTAACGAAGATAAAACAATGAGTGATATTGCAAGAGAATATGGCATTACTAGAACCAGTATTACACAATGGAGAAGAAAATATGGTACCATTACTACATCAACTGGAATAACAACTAACAATGATGAAATACTAAAATTGCAAAAAAAGAATCATGAATTAGAAATAGAAAATGGAATATAAAAAAAGCAGTAGCCATATTCTCAAAAAAATAGATGATAAGATTAAGTTTATTAATGACAATAAATATTTATATGATGTTAGAACTTTATGTAAATGTTTAGGTATACATCACTCGGTATATTATTACCATTGTAATTATCAAACCAATAGTTATAAAATAGCTAATCAAAAACTTGAAGTTGAAATTAAGAGAATATATGATAAATCTAAAGGTAGACATGGCTCACCTAAAATTACTAAAGTATTAAATGACAAAGGTATCAAGATTAGTCAAAAAGAGTTGCTAGAAGAATGAAATTCTTAGGCATAAAAAGTATTATTATCAAAAATATAATCATGCTGGTAGTTTTAAAACAGACAATGCAAAAAACTATCCAAACTTTTTAGAACAAGACTTTTATGCAAATATTCCTAGTCAAAAATGGGTTGGAGATATTACTTATATTTATACCAAAGAAACTGGATGGACTTATTTAGCAATAGTAATGGATTTATTTGATTTAAAAGTAGTTGGTTGGAGTTATAGGCTTAATATGACAGAAAACCTTGTTATTGAAGTATTTAATAAAGCACTAGTAAATAGAGGACTAAATAAAGATGGAACATTTCATTCAGATCGTGGAAGCCAATATACATCCAATAATTTTGAACAGTTATTAATTGATTTAAATCTAATACATTCATATAGTAGAAAAAGGTTATCCCTATGATAATGCAAGTGTGGAAAGCTTCAATGTCATATTAAAGAAAGAAGAAGTAAATGTTAGTAATTATAAAACATTTAATGAAGCTAAATTAGCAATATTTGAGTTTATAGAAAGCTGGTACAATAATCAAAGAATAAGGGTACATTACACCTAATCAGAAATATAATAACTATATAGCAAATTTAGCAATGGCTTAGTAGTTAATTTTATGCCGAGAAGATTTTTGACAAATAAAGAAATATTTTTAACATTAATAGAGTTTAATAATTATTATTTTTATTTTTTGAAAATAATAATCATCTAAACGACTACAAATTAATAAAAATATTTCTAATTGTCAAAAGAAAATTGGAATAAATTTAAATGTGGTCAAAAAAACATCTTTCAAAAAATCGTGTCTAAAAACTTGACATAAATCCAATCTTTAAATGCTATTTTACTTTTAAAGGTATTTACATAAACATCATCACATTCATTAAACATTAGGTATTTATTATTCTTATTAACAATGATATGTGGCATAACATAAGCAACATTTGTACCCGTTATATTTTTAATTGAGCCATTATTTATAATTGGAGTAGTATTTGTAAATCTTCCAATCATATCAATTTTTCTTTTTAATTTATTGCTTATTTTTAATTCTTTCGTTTCTATATTTAGCATAAAATTAACTCCTTTACACAACAAAAAAACGGTTCTTCGAAATTCGATGGATCCAGCAAAATGTATTTGTTATAAATTTACTTAATATTAATTTGAAATTTTTAAAGAATGATTTAGTTTTTTTAAATTTTAAGAAATAAAAAATGATAAAATATCTTTATGAGAAATAGAGGCGTTTTATCATTTTTTATTCAAATGCACAATTTATGATTTTATCCTGACTTTGTCAACACTCTTAATCAATCTTTCGGTTGATTCTATATATCAAGTTCAAACTAAATAGTTCGAACAGATTCGTCAATGGAGCGATAGATAAGATAATTTGAAACTATTACTATATAAGTTAATACAACTAACTTCTACAAACATATTACCATATTTTCGTAAAATTTTAAAGCAATTTGATAAAATTGATAAAAATAATGTTATAATTAATGTGTAGTGGTAAATAATCTAAATTAATTTAGACTATTTGTAAGTAGGTGAATAAATGGAAGTAGTAGATTTTAATAAAGTGTTATCAAAAGCGCTAGATATAGTTGATGTCGGAATTAAAAAGGGTTATTTTGATGAGAATAGAAAAGAAGAACTAAACAATAAATTAGTTGCTATATTTAATAATGGAATAGTTTATGATTTACCTGGTACAGCAGTATATGGGATGTATTCTCCTAGTGAAAAGAAATTGTATTTTAATGCTAAAGTTTTTAAAAATGAAGAAGAAGCATTAGTTTATATATTACATGAGATTAAACATGGACTAGATCATTATGACGAATCTATTGGCTTTGAGTATCAAGATAAAGGTGTTGGTATGAATGAAGGTGCTACTCAAAGATTTGCAACTGATGCAGCAGAAGAAATATTACAGATTGAATTTCCTAGAAATATTCAATCTTCATTAGGAATACAATTTAATACACACTTAGATGAATATCAAATAGAAGATAAATTGAATGAATTGTTTTGTATAGCAGTGGGAATAAGTATGAACGAATTTATTAAAATGCAAAATAATCCACCAAAAGAAGAATTTAAAAGATTAATTGATAAATTTAATCAACATGCTAGTTATGAAGTATTTAGAGAATCGTTAGATCAAATATATATGATTCAAGAAGAAACATGGTTTGATGAAAATCATAATATGTTAGATAAAGAAAAAGAACCAACTACTGAACAAACAAAAAGAGCAATGAAACTAATAAGCCGTTGCAAAAAATTATTATTAAAATATGCAGAAAGAGAAAATCCAACTGCTGTAGATAGAATTAAGAAGGTATATTTTATGGCAATAAATGAGTATGGTGAAATTATTAGAGATAGTTATGATGAGTCAATTAGACAAACAAATTCTGAAGAAAATGACGTAATGTCTGAAGAAAATATAGTTATGCAAGCAGATTATATCAACTATCAGCAAAATATTTTAAATCAAATTGGAAGTAATGTTCTTAATAATGAATGTGCTATTATTTTCATTACTGAATTTAGATATGAAGATGATAACTGTGAAAAAATTGTCTACTTTAGAAAAGGAAACTCTTACCAAAAAATTATAATCCCAATGAAAGATGATAAAACAATAGATATTGCTAATATTAGTGTTCAAAAAGTTGATGATGTAAATGAGATAAAAATCTCAATAGAAGATTGTGAAGCAGAATTTGGGGTTATTGCAAATGCTCCAGAATATGCCAGAATTTTAAGTATGTCAGGTGATGATGGCAAAGCTCAAAGCATTTTGAATAAATGGAATTATTTTTTAAGTAGACAAAATGAATTAGAACAAATTAGACAAAGAGTTGAAGAGCAACATAGAGCATTTAGTGATGAAATGGAAAGATTAAGAAGTTCATTAAGAGATGGTGGAGAAATTGAAGCATCTCAGCAATCTTATTTTGATACTTTATTTAATAAAACCATTGAATACGGAAACATTGTAGTAAGTGAAGATGGAATTACTATTATAAATTCAGATGGTTCAATAAAATTTGCTACAGTTGAAGAAGAAGAACAATATATATCACAAATAAGGAGTGCCTTAGAAAATGGTGAAATATCATTAAATAGAGTTCAGTTAGGATTATTAGATTCATATACAAATGGTAATACTCATAAAAAATGTAGTAAATACTAAAAAGATGGCTTATCTTTCAAAGTCATCTTTTTCTTTGCTTAAATCTAATTCTTCAATGTCATCGTCATCTAAAACATTATCATCATACATATCATTAACTACATCAATATATTTATCATTTTTATCATACCAACTATGAAGTTTATCATATAAGAAAGATATTAGTTTTTCAAATTTATCTTTCCAGTATTCTAGAGTATCTTTTAAATCTCGTATTTTAGATTTTAAAAATGATATTTCATTATCTTTTTCTTTAATCGTGTCATTTAAGGTTTTGACCCTTAAACTAAGTGCTTCATTATTTTCAGTTAGAGTCTTAATTTTATTATTCTTATCTTTTAATTGTTCGTGAGCATTAACTAGAGTATTGGATAGAGTTTGTATTTTATCATATTCTTTACCGGTATCATTAACTTGATTGATAAAGTCGATAAAAGAATCTTTATCTTCTTTTGATAAAATATAATTATTTTTATTTAATTTAGATACTTTTAATTTATCGATTTTATCTTTTATATCTTTAGAGTTTTGTTTTAACTCTGAAGATTTTTTATTTGCTTGTTTTAGATTTTCAGTATTTTTTTCAATTTGTTTTTTGATTTCAATATAGTTATCCATATCAGATATATGAATATCTCTATTTCTACCTTTTTGTTTCTGCTTTAAAGTAGAATCTAAACTATATATTTGATTAAATTCTTCAATACATAAAGTTCTCATTTCATCTTGCAATCTAATTAAGGAATCTTTAGTAAACACATCGGATTTACCAACTTGTTTTTCCATACCATTTTTATTCTTATATTTAATTGGAACTCCAACAATATGTAAGTGTGGACTTGTTTCATCATAATGAATAATAGCACTAGCTACTTTAAAATTAGGAACTAGTAATTCTAAATCATCAACTTGTTTTTTATATACTTCTGACATTTTCTTTTTAAAATTTTCATCTTTAGTATCCCATAATTCTTTTGATACAATAGGTTCAACAACATCAGGAAAGTATCTTGGATTTCTTGTTGTTTTACCTTGAATATAATCGCCTTTATAAATAACATTAGATATTATTTTAAGAATTCCTGTATCACACCAATTAGTTTTATCTAATACTTTTTCTTTATTAAATAATTTAGCAATAGTATTATAAGTAAGCCCTTCAAAATATAAATTATATATTCTAATAACAATATCTTTTGTAAGTGGATCAGGAACTAACTTTTTATCAATATGTTTATAACCAAGTGGAGCTCTTGCTGGAATATGTCCTTGTTTAATTGCACCTTCTAAACCGATAATAGTTCTTTAAATTTCATTTTGTGAAACACTCATCATAATGCGAGATACCATTTTACCATTAGCAGTAGTAGTATTTATATCATCATTAACAAAAGCAATATTAACATTATATTTTTCTAGGTAGTCCATTAAAGTTTCCCAATCTCTTGTACTTCTTGTAATTCTATCTAATTTTAAAGCAATAATCATATTTATTTTGTTATTTTTATCATCTTCAAGCATTCTATCATATTCTGGTCTATGATGCCTGTTTTAGCACTTATTCCAGCATCAGTATAGTATTCTACTATCTTATAGTTATTAAACTTACAATAAGCTTCTAATCGTTCTTTTTGTTCTGGTAAACTAAAACCTTCACTAGCTTGATCTTCTGTTGATACTCCTACGGAACGCATATACCGTATTATTTTAAAACACTTGATATCATCAATTTTGATTATAAAATAAATACCAATATCACTATTGGCACACAGTTAAAACAAGAAAAAGTCTATATTGATAAATTAGATATAACTTTATCAATAGGTCTTTAAAATAGTACATTTCAAATTGAATAAATAATTGTTGAATGGAAAAACTACTAGCAATGAAAGTTAGTAGTTTTATAATGTTTTCTTTTTATATGGACCATATATATGGCTTTCATCATAAGTTATAGGTCTTTCTAATTTTGCTTCGTAATCTGATACAGAATCTATAACATTTTCATCTATTGTTGAGGCATTTTCAAAATCTACCTTGGTATCAAGATTTATTTCATAATCAAAATCACTAAAATATCCTCTTATAAATTCTTTATTGGCTACAATTTCTTCTTTAGTTAAAAAATCTGTGTTCAATCTTTCATATAATTGAATTCCTACAGATTGCATACGCAAATTATTATCAGTATAAATTTCTACAAAAACTCTATTAAAATCAAATCGTTCTTCTCCTGAAGGCAATACTTTAAAGAAACAATCGTCTAAAATCGAATAAAATAATCTTTCATTATTATGCTCAACTATAATACCTATAACATTTTTGATTCCTCCTATTGATCTATCAGAATCTGTTTCTACTAACCAAGCTGAATTGATTTTTTTTGTTGGATAATATTTATTCATAGATTATTCCTTCTTTATATTTTTCTATACACTTTTGACTAGGCATATATAGATTACTAGGTAAATCATTTAAGTTAAACCATTTCCATTCTAATATAGTTTCGGGTTCCATAGTTTTTACTTCACCAGTATACTCTCTTACTATAAATCCAGTTGTAACATAATGTGCAGTATCAGTCATATCATCTGATATACATAAAAAATCTAACTTTGTTGCTTTTAAACTGGTTTCTTCTTCCAATTCTCTTTTTGCAGCATCAATTAGTTTTTCCATAAATTCCACTTTGCCACCAGGCATAGTCCAAGTTCCTTGTCCTTGCAATTCACTATCAGCTTTTACCTTATCAGGATTTCGTAATCCTAATAATATTTTATTTTCTTTTAATACCATTACTCCAACGCCCAAACCAGGCTTCATAATAAAATCACCTCGATAAATATTATATCATGAAAATCTGACTTCTTAAATATTTCTACTATTAAAAATTTAGATATATGATTAAAATGGTTATTAAATATAAAAGTATCTATCTTAAAATAACATGATTTTACAATAGTTTATAAATATTTAGTACAACATTTCTCTCAACAAAATATCAGACATTTTATCCTTATTGACTTAAAGCAAATGAATGGTACAATATAGTAGAATATGAAAAAATTGTATTTAAAAGTGCTGCTTTTATTATGAGTGGTGCTTTTTTTCATATTCAAATATCTACATTTCATTGATAATTTTATTCAAAACTATGACCGTACTTATGACCATGAAATCAGTAAAATTTCTAAAAATTATGGCCGGAATTTTAGAAATTTCACATTAAAAAGGTGTGTACGATTGTTAAACACATTTTAGAAAGCATTTATTTATAAGGATTTTTGAAAAAGGCAAAGTTAACAATTGTATAACAATCCTTTCAAATGTAAACACTTGTATTTTCTCTAGCATCTTATAAAATAAGGAAAAACTAGCCACTGACTAGTTGTTTGTAAACAAGTTTATCCTGCTTACTTTAGATTTTAAGATATTGCATTTTTTATGGCCGAAGTTTAGGCCAAACTTTAGTCATAACTATGACTAAAACTGCGACACAGATTCCTTCTATTTTTATTATTTTAATAGCTATAACTTTGCTATTTTTTTTGTTTATATGGCTGTAAAAAATAATAAGCGCGTTATAATTTTTTTTAAGAAATCTAATGAAAGTTGGTGCTTAACTATGAAATGAATTGTTTAAGAATTTAAAGGGGGTAATAAAATAATGATGAAAGAAAGTGATAAACATTATGAATATTTAAGAGCTTATATAGCTGAGCTTGCTATGTTAGAATTTATAAAAGATAATAACTTAATTAATGATACAGAGTACCAAAAAATTAAAAATAAAATTGAAATTGAATATGCAAAATACAATAAATTAAACAATTCTAATTATGGTTTTGCATAATAAAAATATTATTTGAAATATGCTATTATTCAACAATTAGGAAAGGAATAAATGAATAATAACAATGTAGAAATAATAAAACCAACTTTAAAAACTATATGTATAAAACAAAATAGAGAAATAAAATTAATACGTGCTTGTGCTTATTGTAGAGTTTCGACTGATAACGAAGATCAAAAAACAAGTTATGAATCTCAACGAATACATTATAAAAATATGATTGAAGAAAATCCAAATTATGAGTTCGTAGGAATATACGCTGATGAAGGTATAACTGGTACACAGACTAAAAAAAGAGAACAATTTAATCAAATGATGAATGACGCTATTAATGGAAAAATAGATTTAATAATTGCAAAATCTATTTCAAGATTTGCAAGAAATACTGTTGATACTTTAAACTGTGTAAGACTACTTAGAGAACATAAAGTTGATGTATTTTTCGAAAAAGAAAATATCCATACACTAGGTTTATCTAATGAATTGTTTTTGACTTTATATAGTGCATTTGCTCAAGCTGAGAGTGAATCTATATCAGAAAATGTTAAAGCCGGTGTTAGAATGAAAATGAAACGTGGTGGTATGGTTGGTAAATATGCACCATTTGGTTATTTATATGATAAAGAAAAAGATATAATATACCCAGATGAAAGCAAAAAAGATATTATTATCTATATCTTTGAAGAATACTCTAAAGGAATTGGTTTTAGAACTATTACACTTAATTTAAATGAACTTGGAATACCTAGTCCAACAGGTAGGAAATGGTGTCATGCATCGGTAAGAAGAATAATAACAAACGAAAAATATGTTGGTGATTTAAGAAGTGGTAAATATTATTCTGATAATGTAATATCTCATAAAAGAAAGGTTAATTATGGTGAGAAAGAACAATATTTTACATCTAATCATCACGAGGGTATTGTATCTCGTGAGTTATGGAATAAGTGTCAAGAAGTATTAGAAAAAAGAAGTAAGATAGTTAAACCTGATGGCAATAGAGATAAGTTCAGTAGAAAGTATTCGTTTAGTAGTAAAATCTATTGTGGTATATGTGGCGAAAGATTTATAAGACGTTCGTATAAAATTAGAAGTAATAATAAAGAAGTTGCTTATTGGATTTGTAGGAGTCATAGGAATCAAATTGAGTGTTCTAATTTACTTCATTATAAACAAGAAGAATTAGAAGATATATTTATTAAAGTTTATAATAAATTGTTTGAAAATAAAGATAAATATATTAATACTTTTATTAAGAAAGTTAATGAAGCAATTAATGAAAACAATAACTTTAATTCAGATAAAATAAAAGAAAATATTTTAAATCTTCAAAATAGATTATCTAATTTAATTGACTTAAAATTAGATAATAAAATATCACAAGAAATACTAAATAATAAAGAAATAGAAATAACTAATAAAATTAAAGAGTTAGAAAACAAACTTGCTAATAATAAAGATTTAGAATTATCCCGTAAAGAAAAATTAGAACAAATAAATAATATTACAAAGATTTTAAAGCAATATGAAGGATTAACTAAATTTAATGAAGATATATTTAATAATTTAGTGGATAAAATTATTATTGGCGAAAAGTTAGATAATGGTAAAGAAGATTTATATAAAATTAAATTTATTCTTAAAACTGGCGAAATGATTAAAGATAATCTACCAAACAATAAATTAAAAATTGGCAGTGATATGGGACATTATGGTTTTAGTATAAATAAACAATCTCTTGAAATAAAAGAAGATAATGTGTCTTCCTATGTATTACGTAAGAACTCTTACATAAATACCACATCTCATAGTTTTCCTCCTTTCATTAAATTTCGAGAAATATTAAAATACTTCTCATA
>CAKPLX010000004.1 GCA_934167785.1 uncultured Bacilli bacterium | reverse complement strand
GTCTCCTGTAAATTACAGGTTACAATCCTCTAATTAGAAACTATTTATAAACTGTCCAACTTTTGGGGTTCAGTTCAGAACTTTAATCTTCTTAATAATCTTTTTTATTTATTTTCACATCAAATAAATTGAATTATCCCCAGAACAACTCATTCTACTTTTATCCTCATCATATCATTAGGATAAACCTCTTTCTCTAAATAAAATTTAATAATTTCCTCAGGATGTCGAGCCACATCTATTTTTTTCATAGAATCATCATAAATATCTGGAATTTCAAAAGAAAAAGAATGAATATTTGGACCAAACATTTCAACAACATCTCCGGGTTTAAAATAATTTCTTTGCGTTAAAGTAACCAGTTTTTGTTCTCTATCATAATCTAAAACAATTCCAAGAAAATCTTGATTAGAAACTTCCTGCCTTCCTAAATAATATTGAGCTTCAACCCCAGGAAAAGAATGAAAAAATTGCTCTGTACTATCTCTATTAGCCACACGATTTAAAACCTTTTTATAATAATCTTCCAATTCAGAAGAATATGTTTTATGATAAATATGATCAATAGCCTCACGATAAGTACTAATTACAGTTGCAATATAATAATTACTTCTCATTCTTCCTTCAACCTTTAAAGAAGAAACCCCAATATCAATCATCTCTTTTAAAGAAGTAATAAAGGATAAATCTTTAGAAGACATAGTAAACTCAGTTTCTGATTCAACAGTTTCATCATTACATTCTAATTCAAAACACCAACGACAAACTTGAGCGCATCCGCCACGATTAGCATCTCTTTTGGTAAAATAATTGGACAAAACACATCTCCCTGAATAAGAAGAACACATTGCCCCATGTAAAAAGCACTCCACTTCAACTCCCGTTTTTTTAATAATTGTTTGAATATCCTCTTTAGAACACTCTCTAGCTAAAACAACCCTCTCTACCCCCAAACTTTTCAAAAACAAAACACTCTCATAATTAGCATTAGACATTTGAGTAGAAATGTGAATAGAAAGATCTATCCCTTCCTTTTTGATTAAATCTACAACTGCCATATCAGATACAATAACAGCATCTACTCCACAAGAAGCAAGAAAAAGTAAATATTCTTTTAAACCAATGTAATCTTCATCATGAAAAACAATATTAACCGTTACATATAACTTTTTTCCTAATTGATGAGCATAAATACATGCTTCTTTAATTTCTTCATTAGATAAATTCGTTGCATTAGCTCGCAAACTATAATTTTTTCCCCCAACATAAACAGCATCTGCACCATAAAGATAAGCAAATTTTAACCTCTCCATATCTCCAGCAGGAGCCAACAACTCTATTTTTTTCATTTTTTCATATCTCCTACTCTATATACCGTTTTTTCATGAAGAAACCCAGAATAGTAATCCTCATTATCAGAATCAAAAGTAACATATTGGTCAACAACTTTCAAAAACAAATCCTTATCTATCATCAAAGAATTTAAAATAATAGCATCAACTTTCAAATTTTTAACATCATTAATTAAATTAATTGGTTCTTTTGTATAAATCGTAGTACCATATTCTTCCTCAACAATAGGATACCTATTCTCTTTATTTTTAATATAATAATGTCCCTCATCCTTCTCACGACAAATATACTTCAAATAATTAGTAATTAAATAACGCCTCGAATAAAAAATAGGAACATACCCATATGCCTCAATCATTAAAGGAAGTTCTTTTCCTATTTTATTAATTTCTTCTATCGTAATATCATTAGAAATAACAGAATATTTAACACCATGTTGATGATAAAACAAATTAGAATAATAACTTGTATTTAAATGATCTTGAAAAACAACTAAATCTTTTTTTATTTCTAATTTTCTACAAATATTTAATACTGCCAAATCATAAAAAAAGATTTTACTAACATTCATCTTATTTAAAGAAATTAAAGCTTCTTCCAAAAATTTTAAATCAGAATTATGCATAATCTTATTAATAGATACCGCAATTTCTTTAGAAGTAGTATTTAAGATCACTTTAATATCTTCCAATGAAAATGAAATATCATGATTAACAGATAAATGTTCAAGAGGTAAAATAACACCATCAATATCTTTTTTTAAAACAGCCCCCAATAATTCATAACTATTAGGAATAACAAATATTTTTTTCATGATACCCTCCTATTTTTTTATAGAAATACTAATTTTATCTCCTACGTCAATATAATTTGTTTGATAGCTTTCATTATGATCCAAAAAAGAAATAAATTTTTTAATTCTCTTAACTAAACCTTTTTGATTTTTAGTAATCGCCAAAGACTCATTCTCTACTAATCCATGAAAAGATAAATTATCAGTAATAATTATTCCTCCTCTTTTCAAAAGAGGCTCATATCGTTCAAAAAAATCAACACTATGTCCCTTAGAAGCATCAATAAAAATTAAATCATAAATTCCAGTTACGCCCACTTCTAGAGCATCTCCTAATATTAAAGTTATCCTATTTTCTAAATGCATATTTTTGATATTTTCTTTAGCAATATGATATCTTTCTTCATCTCTTTCAATCGTTGTAATATGAATATCATCTCTAACTAAAGCCATTTTAATTGCCGAATAGCCAATTGCTGTCCCTATTTCTAAGATATTTTTAACCTGATTTTCTTCAATATACTTACACAAGTATTCTATCCCATCTTTTAGCATAATAGGAACTTTATGCTCCTTAGCATATTTCTCGATTTCTTCTATCATTATTTTCTCCTATATTCTTGGCGTTAATATTTCATAACCATCATTTGTTACTAAAACAGTATGTTCATAATGAGCAGAAGGACTACCATCCTCTGTTACAATTGTCCAATCATCATCCAAAATCCCAACAGCAGCACTCCCCAAATTTAACATCGGTTCAATACAAATTACCATACCAGGTTTAAGTTTTGGACCTGTTTTTTCTTTGCCATAATTTGGTACTTCTGGATCTTCATGCATCTCCATTCCAATACCATGACCAACCAATTCTTTTACAACTCCCAAATGATATTTTTTAGCATATTCTTCTACAGCATGAGAAATATCTCCAATTCGATTTCCGGGTTTTACTTGCTTTATTCCTTCATATAAAGCTTGTTCCGTATGTTTCATTAAATACTTTTTTTCCTCACTAATATCACCAACAGCATAAGTCCAAGCAGCATCTCCTTGATAACCATGATAACCAATTACCATATCTATCGTAACAATATCACCATTTTTTAGTTTTCTTTTTCCAGGAATTCCGTGAACCACTTCATCATTAACACTAACACATAATGCAGCTGGAAATCCTTCATACCCCTTACAAGTAGGAATTCCATCGTGTTCCCTAATAAATTTTTCGGCTAAATCATCTAGTTTTTTAGTAGGAATCCCCGGCTTTATAAAAGGTTTTAAATACTGATGAGTCAAACTAACAAGATAACCAGCCTTCCTCATTAACTCGATTTCATCTTCACTCTTAATTGTAATCATTCAAATCAACTTCTTTCTTAAATATTATATCATAATTACTTATTTTATGAAAAGGAAAAAATAAAGAAGTATTTTAAAATAAAAAAGACCCTATTTAGAATCTTTTTTTGCATTCTTTAAAAGAATTTCTTTACGAGATAAATTCAATTTCCCCTTCTTATCATAACCCGTTGCTATAGCAATTACTTCATCACCTACTTTAAATAAATCACTAGCTTTCTCTACTCTCTTAACATCTAATTGTGAAATATGAATTAGACCCTCACATCCATGCCATAACTCAACAAAAATACCAAAATCTTGAATAGAAACAACTTTACATTGATAAGTCTTACCAATTTCTACCTCACGAGCAACATTTTCAATCATTTCAATCGTTTTTCTAATAATCTCAGGATCAGTATGATAAACAACAACTCTACCATCATCCTCTAAATCAACCTTAACAGCATCTTTATCTTGTACCGTCTTTACATGAGAAGCTTCTAAAATAATTTTCGTAATCATATCTCCACCACGGCCAATAACATCCCTAATTTTTTCAGGATTAATTTGAATAGTTTCAATTTTTGGTGCGTATTTAGACAATTCCTTCCGTGGAGTTGGAATAACACTTTCCATCAAATCAAGAATTTGTAATCTAGCTTTTTTAGCCTGAGATAAAGCCTCACTTAATATTTGCCGACTGACTCCTTTAATTTTTATATCCATTTGCATAGCACAAATTCCTTCTCTCGTACCAGCAACTTTAAAATCCATATCCCCCATATGATCTTCTAACCCTTGAATATCAGTTAAAATTGTATACTTATCATCTTTAGTAATAAGTCCCATAGCAATACCAGCAACAGGAGCTTTAATTGGCACTCCCGCAGCCATCAAGGATAAACATCCTGCACAAATAGAAGCTTGAGAAGAACTACCATTACTTTCCAATACTTCACTAACTACACGAATAGTATAAGGAAATTCTTCCTCACTAGGAATCACTTGCGATAAAGCTCTCTCTCCTAAAGCCCCATGTCCAATTTCTCTCCGACCAGGAGCACCATATCTCCCAGTCTCTCCAACAGAAAACGAAGGAAAATTATAATGATGCATAAATCTTTTTTCATCCTCAATTCCAAGACCATCTAAAATTTGATGTTCCCCTAAAGCGCCTAAGGTAGTAGTCGATAAGACCTGTGTTTGCCCACGTGTAAATAATCCTGAACCATGTGTTCTAGGCAAAATATCAATTTTAGCAGATAAAGGTCTAATCTCATCCATAGCACGTCCATCTGGACGAATATGTTCTTCAGTAATTAATCTCCGAACCTCTTCTGCTTCAATATGATCTACAATCTTTCTTACATCAACAAGAATTTTTTCTAAATCTTCCTTATCCTGATATTTTTCCTGAAAGTAAGTAACACTATCCTCTTTTACTTGATCAATAGCCGCATATTTTTCTAATTTATCCTTAATTTGAATTGCTCCTAACATTTTATCTTTCGCAAATTCATTTACTTCAGAAACCAAATCTTCATCTAATTTTGCCAAAGAAACTTCTATTTTAGATTTCCCTACTTCTTTTACAATTCTTTCCTGAAATTCTACTAATTTTTTAATTGCCTCATGTCCAAACATTATGGCCTCAATCATTAATTCTTCAGACACTTCTTTTGAACCAGACTCCACCATGTTAATAGCATCCCTTGTACCTGCAACAGATAAATTAATATCACTTTGCTCTAACTCTTCAACACTTGGATTAATAATAAATTTATCTTTAACATGCCCAACAACAACCCCAGCAACAGGGCCTTCAAAAGGAATATCGCTAATAGATAAACAAAGAGAAGATCCAAATAAGGCAGTCATTTCAGGAGTACAATCCTGATTAACTGAAAGAACAGTATTAATCACTTGCACTTCGTTCCGAAATCCTTCTTTAAATAACGGACGAATAGGTCGATCAATTAATCTCGCAGCAAGAATAGCTTGTTCAGTAGGTCTCCCTTCTCTTTTTATAAAACCACCCGGAATTTTTCCGACAGAATAAAATTTTTCCTGATAATTAATTGTAAGTGGGAAAAAATCAGCACTTGTTGCTTGATTACTCATTACACAAGCCGATAAAATTACTGTATCATCATAACGTACCAAACAAGCAGCATTAGCTTGTTTAGCCAATTCCCCAATTTCAACAACAATTTTTCTCGATCCCATCTCTAATTCAAACACTTTTTTTTCTTCCATATTATATCCTTCCTAAAATAAAGGACACTCCTTCTCGAGTGCCTGCTTTAATATTATTTTCTTAATCCTAATTTACTAACAACTGCACGATATCTCTTAACATCAGTCTTTACTAAATAGTCTAATAAACTTCTTCTTTTACCAACCTTCATTAAAAGACCACGTTTTGAATGTTTATCTTGCTTATTGTTTTTTAAATGTTCAGTCAAAGCTTCAATTTCTTTTGTCAAAATTGCAATTTGAACTTCTGGAGAACCAGTATCCTTTTCATCTCTTGCAAATTCTTTAATGATGTTTTGCTTTACTTCTTTTGTTAATGCCATATTTTTTCCTCCTTAAAATCTTATTTTCACCAATTACTGAGAATTCGTCCAGAGGTACAAAACCCCAAGTAATGGAACGATTCAATTGTAATATAAAAACTAAAATATTGCAAGTTTTTTTAAAGAAAATAGCGTTAAATTACCTCAAATCTATCATAAAGTCACTTGTTTTACTGATCTTGAATTAAATCTTGATAAACTTGCACTAATTGGGTACCAACAACTTTAATGTCTTTTTGAATAGCTTTTTGATATCCAACTTCTGTTAAATCAGGTAAAGTTCCATTCAGTATTTTTCTAATTTTTTCTTCAAATTCATCAATATCTTTAGCCTTATATACCTCCTTATCAGTAATAAACTCTTCAAAAACGGGAATATCTCTAACTAGCGTTGGAGTCTTTGCAACAAGAGCCTCTAAAATAGGAATTCCCTCAGTTTCTTCCAGAGTTGGAAACAAATATAAATCCACTGAACTGTAAGCCTTTCTTAAAAATTCTTGCTCTACATACCCAGCAAAAGTTAAATTATCTAACTTATTTGAAACTGCACTTCGAATTTCTTTAGGAACTAATTTCAAATCTAAATAACCAAACCAAATAAATTGATATTCAGGCATTCTTCTTGCTAATTCAACGAAATCCAAAATGCCTTTTCTTTTTAAGAATAACCCAACTCCCATAATAATTTTATCTTTTTTAGAAAAAGAGTACTGATTTAAAAATTCCTCTCTATATTCATCATGACGTTCAAAAAAACTTGTATCAATTCCGTTAGATATTGCATAAATGGGTTTATCTAGCCGATAACTTAAAAGAATTTTTTTGGAATATTCCGTTGGAGTAATAATAACATCACCCAAACGATAACACTTACAAATCCACCATTTAAAAAGTGGAGCAAGCTGGTTAGAAAACAAAAAAGAATTTCTAAAATCTTCTTCCGTAGAATGAGCATGATAAACCACCTTTTTTCCTCTTTTTTTTGCTTCTTTAGCAAGGAAATAGCTTTTTAGTAGATACCAGTTAATATGCACAATATCTACACTATCTAATTCACTAGGATCTGTTGTATATTCAATCTCATTACTTTCCAACGCATTCATTTGATGCCTTACCGCGTGACCAAGACCAGACTTTCCAACAGTTTTCAATCCTTCTGTATATAATAAAACTTTCATAAACTCACCAATCCTATAATCGTTTTTTTACCTTAGAAACCACCTGACTAATCTCCTCATACAATTCACCATTTTTTTGATAAAAGGATGCAAACAAATCTTTATTTTCTTGACAAAGAACTTTAGTCTGATCAATCATCTTTTTTGCCTCTTGACGAGAAATACTTCCTTTAAAACCTTCTAGATTTTCCTTTAATGATAAATACTCTCCTTTTTCATAACAATACGCCCTAGAACCACCTTCTCGAATAAGACAGTCTACCTCAGAGTCATATAACACTCCTCTTTTCTGTCTTTGATAAAACCTAAATTGAGTTGGATCTAAAAAATAATCCTTATCCTCAAAAAAAACAGCAGTAATAACATGATTAGAGTGCATAAACAACTTTTTCCAACTATCACAATAAATCAATACTTCTCCATTCTCTCCCTTTGGAACCTCATTAGAATAAAGATAGGTAAGAAATTTTTGATACTTTAATGGATCCAATATAAAATCTGGTGAAAAATCAGCTAATTGTGCATTAAGACTATCACGATCTTCTAAAATCTCTCTTGTAAAAATTACTTTTTCTTTTGCATCACAACGTACTAAAAGTTGATAAGCAGAAAAATCTAGTTTTTTCAAAATATCAGTAAATAACGCTACAACATTTCGACAAACTCCCTGTCCGGAAATAACTTGCACTCCATCTAACCATTGAAAACACTTATCAGGATTCTCAAAACAAAATTGCTGGTTTAACGATAAATAGCCATTCGACAATAAATAATAAAATAAAGTTTGAATTTCAACCGGATTTTTTAAAGAAAAGGTATCATTTAACTGACAATATTCATTAAGAAACTCTTGATATAATTTTTCAAGATAAATTCCATCTTTAGATTTTAATATACCACAATTAACATTCATATAAAGTGCATTGCCAAGTAACAAAGAAGAAATAGCAGCAAGAAAGACACTTAAAGGAAAAGATAACGATTCCATCCCAAAAATTTCTAAATTAAAAATTCCAATTCCAGAAAATACAGAAAATTTCTCAATAAAATTATAAGTATTACAATCCATTAATCCATATAATGAATGATATCTCCCTTTCTTCCTCATTTTTCCCCCTTTTATTTATAATTAAAGAATAAAACACTAATGGTGCCCATAATGAGACTCAAACTCATGACCTTTTCCTTCGGAGGGAAACACTCTATTCAACTGAGCTATATGGGCAAGAAGAATATAACAATTAAAATTGTTATATTTAGTATAGTAAAATTTTAAAAAAATTGCAAATAGATAAAATCTAACTTTCATTAAAATTAGTAGCATTAATTGCTATTCCCATCACAAAAACATAACTAATAATATAAATCCACATCATTAAGATAATGATACTCGATAAATTTCCATAAATCAAATTATAATTAGCAAAATACTTCAAATAATAGCCAAAAATAGCTGTAGCCAAAGTCCAAATAATCGTGGTAAAAATAGAACCATACGTTGTACTCTTACTAGAAATTTTTTTATCAGGAGCAATTGTATACAATAATTTTAAATTCACATAAATTAAGAAAAAAGTAAGTGGCCATCGTAATAATTTATAGAAAAAACGAATTTGTTCTAACAATACACTATCTCCTAATAAAGAAATAATTTTTTCCCCAAACATTGGAACCAATAGCAAAAAAACAATAAGTAAAAGAAGAATAAAAAGTAACAAAACCGATTTAATTCGATTTTTTAAAGAATCACTCTCTTCAACTTGATATAAAGTATTCGCCGCATTAATAATAGCATAAGTACCATTAGAAGCAGCAAATAAAGCAATTAAACTAAAAGCTCCAACACTACTATCAAATCCCTTTCCCGAAATGGCTTCAATAATAATATTCCCAGCTTCTTGTGGCAATAAATCACGAATAAAATCAACAACAATATCTAAAGAAATAGAAAAATAAGAAGCTATTCCAACCACAATAGTAATAATAGGAAATAAAGCAAGAACAAAGAAAAAAGCAACATTTCCAGGAAGAATTCTCATCTCCATACAATTAAAAAGGGAAAATGCTTTTTTAGCATAATATTTAAATTTTTCCATTCTCTTTTTATTTCCTCTTTTCTTTGTTTTTCATCATCATTGAAATTGACTCATTAATAGCATCATCAACCGTTTTTACCTCATCCAAAATCATACTATATCCAAATTCAACTCCATAAGAATCAGGAATATTTTTCATCAAACGAAACAACTTCTTAGCATATTCTGAAACTGCCTTTTCATCATAACCAACTAAATAAACCAAAAATTCATCTCCACCACTGCGAACAATATCTGTATTTTCTAGTTGATTATTAATAAGAACACTCGCCGCCTTTTTAATGACCTCATCTCCAGCTTCGCGACCAAGTTTATCATTAACTTCCTTTAATTTATTTAAATCAAATACGATAATTCCTTGAGGAAAAATAACATTATCATCCCACTGATAAATATTAGCATTCAAATAACTTCTATTCTTTAAAGAAGTCATCGGATCAATATATTTAAGGACTTCATCTTTACTAATTGCTTTATTTAAAATACTCTTACGATTTAAAAAGAAAAGAGAAATCATTAATACCGTTACTAAGACAACACTAAATACAATAATCTTAATAGTAGTATAATCCTTATCAAAAGTAATATTTGTTCCATATAAGTATTTTACTTGATTATAATCAATATTACTTACATAATAATCAAACAAACGATTAAACGTATCATTTTCCCCTCTCATAATAAACCGATAAGGAGAAGAAAGAGCACATTCATAATTAATTTTATAATCCTTTAATTTATCATTCTTATAATAAAGATAAGTCTGTTTATCAAGAAGAATAATACTAGAATCATCAATATTTCTAAGTAAATCATCCGTATTAGAAAAACCACGCACGTTAATTCCATTATCACGACAAGCCTGATAAATTAAACTCTCACGAACTGTCATTACTTTTTGATTCAAAAGACCTTTAAGTGAATTCATTGCATAATCACTTTTACTCAAAACAACATATTCTAACTGAGCAAATGAACCCGTAACATAACGTTCCATATTTAAAGTAGAATAATCAAAATTCCCTAAAACAAAATCAATATCACCTTTAATCAAAGCCGCCTTTAATTCATCAATACTCTGATATTCAACTACTTCAATATCCGTTCCTGCAGTAGAATCAAAATCTTTCAAATAATTCACCATAGTACCAACAAACTTACCATTAACACTATTCTCGTAAGGCATATTTACAATATATCCATATTTGTAAATTTTAGCATTATAACTCTTTCGGAAACTATCTTTTGTATTTGTAGAATCAAAATACATCTCTAAATAGTTTTTACTATAATCTGTAGCATACTCATTTTTCAAATAATTTAAATAAGATTTCTTTAAAATACTAAAAATTGTATCATCCTGAACGTGTAAAACATAATTTAATCCTAAATCTGTCAAATGATAAACTTCTTGCAATTGATTAGATAAAACAGACTGCATATCTCGATTTTGAACAAGCACAACATTATCAATTTGTCCCTCATCTAACGCTTTCATTAAATCACTAACATTATCATAACGAATTAAATGAATATTAGATGAAAAATACTTAGATAAAACATTCTCATCTAAACGCAAATATCCCAAACGGAAATCACCATCTAAAGAAAAGTTTTTCTCTTCATCCGTTTTTTTGGAATAAATAGCATAATAATCCTCAAATAAAATCATATCATGCGAAGATAGTTTTTTATCCTTGTTTAAAACCAAAAAAGAAATATCTCCTTCTTTTGTTTTTTCATCCACATAATAAGAAATTCGATTAAAATGAATCTGATTTTCCTCCGTAACATAGTTTAAAAAATCAAAAATCATTCCCTTTCCATTATAACCAAATACCGGAATATTATTATAAACATCAATATCAATCACTTCATTTAAATGATCAGTAATCCATTTCTTCTCTAAAACAGAAAAGCTACTTTCATCTTTGGTATAATTAACAATCCAAAAAATTATTCCTGCAAGAAGAACACAGCCAATAACAATGATGGCAATAATGGTATTTCTTCTTTTATTCATTATCATTCACCTAACTTTTAATCCAACTAATTTCAGACAACTCTTGATTTTTATTTCCAGTAACAACAAACCCCTTATCATTTTTATCCTCTACTGAAACTTGAGTCAAATAATAACCAATATCATAAAATTTTTTATGATCATCACTAATTTTACTTAATGAACCACTAGCAATCTCTTTTGCCTTCTCTAAACTCACATCACGATTATAAACAATATGAATATAAATAATCTTACCTTGAATTCTTACACTAGCATCACTAACTGCTTCATTTTCTTTTAAGGAAGAAACAATATCATTTTTCTCACTAGAACTAACTTCATGACTCTTAATCCCATCTAATCGATTTCCATATTTATTATTTCCACCAACAAACAAATTAAAGAATACATACATCATAATAATGATAATAATAAACGCTAACAAACAAATACTAGACAATAATTTATGCCTCAAAATTAAATCTTTTAACTTTTTCATTTTCTCATCCTACCCTTTTATTAAAATTATACTATAAATTTTTTTGAATATCAATTTTCTAAAAGAAGATTAATTTTCTTTCTTCTTTTGTTGATATCTTAAAATAAATGCATTTTTATATTCTAAAAACTTATCTTCAGCAATCGATTTTCTAATCTCTTCAGTTAATCGAATAAGAAATCGAATATTATGAATAGACAAAAGCCTTTGTCCCAACGTCTCATTAGCTACAATTAAATGTCTAATATAAGCTTTTGTATAATGACGACAAGCATAACAATCACAAGAAGAATCAACTGCTGTAAAATCTGCCTTATATTTTGCATTTTTAAGATTAATTTTACCATCTCTTGTAAAAGCATGTCCATGCCGAGCAAGTCTTGTAGGAAGAACACAATCAAACATATCAATTCCTCGAGAAACACCTTCTAAAATATCAATAGGATCCCCCACTCCCATTAAATACCTTGGCTTATCCTCCGGTAAATAACGAATACCATCATCAATCATCTTATACATAGTAACTTTATCTTCCCCAACAGATGTTCCTCCAATAGAATAACCATCAAAATTTAACTTAACGGTCTCCTGTGCACTCCATTCTCTTAAATCTTGATATTCTCCTCCTTGAACAATACCAAATAAACTCTGCCTTTCATTTTGATGAACAGCTAATCCTCTCTTAGCCCAACGAAGAGTTCTTTCCGTACTTCTTTTAGCATACTCATAAGTTGCAGGATAAGGAATACACTCATCAAAACTCATTGCAATATCGCTATCTAATTTATTTTGAATACCAATAGATTTTTCCGGAGTCAAAAACAAACGATCCCCATTTAAATGATTTTTAAAAAGAACTCCCTCTTCAGAAATATCTTTAGGTTTTGCCAACGAAAAGACTTGAAAACCACCAGAATCAGTTAAAATAGGACCATCATAATTCATAAATTGATGTAACCCTCCCGCCTGATTAACAATATCTTCTCCAGGTCGCAACCATAAATGATAAGTATTAGATAAAATTACTGCAGATGAGAGTTCCTTTAACTCTCTAGGATCTAAAGTCTTTACTGTAGCCTGTGTCCCAACAGGCATAAACATAGGTGTTTCAAAAGTCCCATAATTTGTAGCCAAAGTCCCATAACGGGCTTTCCCATCTTGATGCTTTAATTGATATTTTACTTTCATACTTCTCCCTCTTTCTTATTCGTATTATAACATTTTTTAAATCACATGTAAAATAAAAAAAGAAAAGAAATATTTTCTAATTCTTTTTTAATTTCTTTCCTTTAAAACAATATTTCTTTTGCCATTCTAAAGCATAAGAATAGGCCTTATGATACTCATCCATGGCTCTTTCATCATAAGGAAGACAAGCCGAAGTTAAATGATAATTAGTATCAATTCCAACAAACCAATCTTTATTTCCAATAATATACAAATAATTATTTACTTCTAAAGGAACATAATTCTCTATCAAATCTAATTTTGCAAAATCCTTTTCTTCTAAAAGAAGAGAAGTATAATAAATTTGATTAATTACCATATGTAATCTTTCTTGATCAACTTCTACTTTAGGTTTAAAAATATATGGACGCTTTCTTTCCTGTAAAATTCTAGTTTTATTCCAATAATACTTAGGCACTACTTCCTTACCATGAGCAACAATCACATAGTGATGTACTTCTTCTTTCATATAATCACTATAACAAGACTGACCAATAGGAATAAATTGCGAAAACGCTAAACTGAAATAGTTAGTATTTTTCATAAATTTAGTATGATGAATATCTCCCAAAGTAACAAAGTCAATATCACAGCGAGAATCCTTAATAATTTTATCTCCCATCTCTTGAAGTACTTTTAAAATTTCTAAAAATAAATTTTCATCCTCTATCACAGGATCAATACTGTTAATATTTAACATATTTCCATTCACAGTCGCGGGAAGGACATATCTTTGTTCCATATAATCAATATAAAACACCATCCCACAAGGATTAGTCAAACAAAAACGAAAAAACTCTTCTCCTTTCCCTCCAACTTTAAAACAAGAACCAGTATCAATTCCACTAATCAACAAATATTCATCATCATAATAAGCCATTTGATAATAAAAATCTCCTTTTCTTCCTGAAATATTGGGAATAGCCCCTGAAATTCTCTTTTTTCTCTCTTTATGTAAATCAAAAGTTCTCCTTAAAATTTCTTTTGGCGATTCCGTACAATGCTTTCTAGAATTTAAAATTTTAGAAAATGTCCTTAAACTAATATCCGTCTCATCTGGTTTTAAATGATACAAAAATAATTTGGAAATATCAATAATATCTAAAATAGAATAAATAGATAAACTACTATCTTTAATAATTTCATCTTCAATTTCAAAATAATGATTCAAAATCATAGGAAAAATTTCCTCTAACCCCAAAGCCTCTTGATTAAGAACCATCCTCAGTAAACAATCATTATCACGCTTTAAATTTCCCAGTAAAAATTTTAAAACATTAAGATCAGGAACAATTTTTCCCTTTTCTCCTAAACAATAAGGAAGATCAACATCTGAAAATAAGAAAAAAATATCCTTAACCTGAATAGGCTCCCCCCGTTTTATTCGATCATAATGCTCAAAATACCTAGAAAAATCCTTATTCTCATAATATTCTTCTCTTTCATGAATAACTTTTAAAATTAAGTCTTTTGCTTTTTCTAATTTTTCCTTTCCCATAAAGTTTTTTTCAACTTCCGCTAAAGATTCCATAAAAGGAACAACTTTATCTTTCAAATCCCTTCCACAAAAATTTTCAAAAAAGAAAATATCCTTCTTTCTTAACGCAGCAAATAAATCAAATTCTATTCCATAATAATAAAATTTATCTTGATTTTCTAACCGATACCCTCGTCTTTTACTTTTACAAAAAGCAACACTAGCTCTTTGCATTGAAGAAAAAGTAGCATAAGTAAAGAAATCATTCAGTACTTTTTTACTATTATCAAACCCTAAAATCATATACATTTTAGCAACCCCAACAAAAAGTTCATCATGACTAACTTTATTATCCTTCTCTAAAGCAATCTCAAACAATAAATTCAAATGCTTACGAGAAACTTTTTGAATATATTCCTTTGCTATTTTTTTTCCTAAAATAACAACATTTTCTTCAAGAACCTCACTAACTTCAACCAACAAACGAAACTTTGTATAAATCAATAATTCCCATTCATTTTTTAACGAAAAAAGAGCAATCACTGAAAATTTATTTTCTAAAATACTGATCCTTACCATATCCTCCAAATAAGAATTTAATAAAAATTTTTTTTGAACCAAACTTAAAATATCCTCTGTTGCAAATACTTTCTTTAAAGAATCATGATTGATATAAGAGAAAATCTGCTGATGAGATAATTTTTCAAAATATTCTATAACTTTTTCTTGTGCAATACAAGAATCCATTAAATAAGGACTTTCAAAAATAAAATTTCTAACAGAATCTGTCACTAAATCTAAAACACTTTTTTTAAGTCGATTAGGTGGAATACAAAAAATATTTTCAAATAAAGAAAAATCACTTAACATTAATCTTTTTCTCTCATCAGAAACACTAAAAAAAATAATATTCAACTCTTCCATAGAAATTTTTTCAAATTCATGTTTATCTAATAATACCAAGAAATCAGCATCACACATACTTTGAAAATATTTTCTAATTTCTAATATTTTTTGACCATCAATTACCATAAAGATCGCTCCTCAAATTAAATCTTGAAATAATTGTAACAAGAAAAAAATATTTATACAAGAAAAAAGCAAGAGAAAAATTATTCTCTTACTATTCAGGCAGTCCACCACTTAATTTTATTTGAACCGTAACATCATTTCCAACAATAATTCCTTCTGGAACACTTTGAGAAACAACATACCCTTTTCCTTCCAAATTATATTTTACACCCATTAATTTTAAAATATTTAAAGCATCTTTATACGAAAGTCCAACCAAATTAGGCATAGCCTTATCATACGTATTTGTCAATAAAGCAACTACACTTCCCTTATAAAGTTTGCTAGATAAAGAAGGATACTGTGAAACAATCTTCTCTCCATTTCCTAAAATGTATAACTTCGTATTACCTTCCAATTCACTCTTAACATCACTTGTATTCTTATTAATATAATTTTTTAACTGATAAGTTGTTGTCTTTTGATTATCAGATACAATATTTAAATATTTACTTGTATTTACCACAACATCTTTTACTGCAGGAGCAAGATAATTAGTAGTATCTTTAGGACGCTTCAAACCAGAATAAATAATAATCTCTGGATTATCCGCTGGATAAATTCCCGCAAAAGAATAAATATAATCCGATGCTCCTTTCATATAAGTTCCTGTTTTCTCATCATAAATTTGCGCTGTACCAGTCTTCCCCATCATTGGATAACCATCCATATAATAAGCACTACCTGTACATTTCTTAGAATCATTACAAACAACACTCTTCATCAAATCTTTAATTTTAGAAATATTTTTTGACTCACTAACCACATCAATCACTTCAGTTGCTTCTTCTTCTTTTACTTTTTTGGTATCACTAGAAACAATTTTAGAAACCAAATAAGGTCTTAATAACTTTCCATCATTACTAATTGCCGTTAGTGCTTGAATCATCTGAATAGGAGTAATAGTAATTGCTTGTCCAAATGTCGCTGAAGCAGCATCTACATCATAACTAAATCGAACCTTACCACTAACCTCTCGATTCAAAGTAAAACCAGTTTTCTTTCCAAAACCATAATTACTATAACAACTTCGTAAAGTTTTCTTATCAATCATATTACTTCGCAATAAACCTGCAGCACCAACATTTGAACTCATTGCAAAACCATAATCATAAGTAATTACTCCCCATCCTACTTTATTCCAATCATGAACAACAGTCTTACTTCCATCATTAGCAACATATTCAATCTCCCCAGACTGATAAGTACTATTTCCATCATAATTTCCCTGATCCATAGCACACAAGTAACTAAATATTTTCATCGTACTTCCCGGTTCATAAGACAATCCCGTCATCAAATCCACATAACTAGTCATATTTTTCTTATTAGGATCAAAAGATGGGGAAGTCGCATAAGACAAAATCGCTCCCGTCTTAGCATCAGCAACAATCATAAATCCCCATTCAGCCTTACTATCTAAAGCCATCTTTGCAACAGCATTCTCTGTAAATAATTGAATATTACTATCAATCGTTAAGTAAATATCATCCCCATCCGTTGCTTCTTCTACATACTCACGACCATTGGCAATCTTATAACCATTCCGGTCCTTTTCATAAGTTTTATAGCCACTTCGTCCCGTCAAATTCTCATTAAAATATTCCTCTACTCCAAGTTGTCCAACTTTCCAAACATTTCCATCAGAATCTTTTTCATTAACCGTATACCCAACAGCATAAGAAGCAAAATTACCACTAGGATAATAGCGCTTAGTACTAGCAATAAAATCTATCCCCGGAAGATTCAAATTTTTAATCTCTTCCATCTGAATTTGACTTAAATTTCTCCCTCCCGGACCAAGCTCTACTTGATAAGCATCTTTTTTCAAAAGAATTTTAAGCGCTTCTACATCCATATTCAAATAAGGAGCTAACTTAGTAGCCGTAATATCAGGATCTACTACATGAAGAGGGACCTTACTTCCTTCACTTCTTCTTTTATCTAAATAAGCAATAACCGTATAACTAGCAACATCCTCTGCTAAGACATTACCATTTTTATCCATAATACTTCCTCGTTTTGGTAATAGCGTCTCTTCTTTCGTATTTCTATTTTTAATAAAAGCAGTAATCGTCTCATCACCAACCATATAATCTGAAGTACAAAGATAAACAATTCTAACCGCAAAAACAGTAAAAAGAATAATTGCCAAAGGAAACATTACATAATTAGGTTTAATCTTATTAACATTAATTTTTTTCTTCCTCGCCATAAATTCCCTTCTTTCTCTTTTTGTTTTTAAAATCAATGAATTGTCTTAATATTTTCACTATGATAAGAAAGTCCATATCTTTCACTAATCTCTTTAATATTATCTAAAGAAGTCATCTCATCAATTTTCATATTCAAACTCTCTATTCTCTTTCTTTGCTTTTCAACTTCACTATCCAGTTTTTGAATATCTAAATTCATTTGCGCTAAAGAAGTCTCACTACAAACAATTCCTACTATCAAAAGAATAATAACAAGAGCAAATAATTTATATAAAAATCTCTCTAAATTACTTAAGAATCTTTTTTTATTTTTTTTCATCTTACCTAATCCTTTCAATAACTCTTAGTCTTGCACTATGTGAACGATAGTTCTCATTAAGTTCCTCCGAAGAGGCAACAATTCCCTTAGAAATCACTTTATATTTAGGTAAATACTCTAAAGGAACATAAGGTAATTGTTTCATTTCATCAGAAACACTACTATAAGAATGAAACATATTTTTAACAATTCTATCCTCTAAAGATTGAAAACTAATTACACAACACCTTCCCCCAACTTCTAACATATCTAAAGCCTGTTTTAATCCCAATTTTAAAACATCTAATTCATGATTTACTTCAATTCGAATAGCTTGAAAAGTCTTTCGCGCTGGATGAGCATCACGCATCGCCTTCATCGGCATACTTTTTTTAATAATATCAACCAATTCAAAAGTAGTTTCTATTGGTTTTAACTCCCTACTTTTTAAGATATTTTTAGCAATACTAGTAGCATACTTTTCTTCTCCATAATCCCGCAAAATACGAACCAAATCTTGGTAAGAATAAAAATTAACAACATCATAAGCCGAAAAGTTAGCCTTAGTATCCATTCTCATATCCAATCTAGCATCTTGATGAAAACTAAACCCTCTATCCTTCTCATCAAGTTGTACAGAAGAAACCCCTAAATCAAATAATACACCATTAACTCTCTCTACACCATACTCTTCTAATTTTTCTTTAAGATGAGAAAAATTACTTCGAATAATAGTATAATGAGAAGAAATTTTTTCCAATCGTTCACGACTCTTTAAAATAGCAAAATCATCTTGATCAAATCCATATAAATGTCCATCAACTAAACGAGACAAAATCTCACTACTATGTCCAGCATATCCTAAAGTAGCATCAACATAAATACCATCAGATTGAATATTCAAGTTTTCGATAACCTCTTTTAATAATACACTCTTATGATACATCAAATACCACCTCTTATAAAAGTAATTATATCATGAAATATAATAAATGCACGAAAAAAAAGAAGCAACTTGACAAACAAGTTAACACTTCTTTTTACTGAATAAACTCTTTTACTTTTTCTAAAGGAAGAAATCCAATATTTCTCTTCACTTCTTTTCCCTCATCAAAAAGAATTAAACAAGGAATACTCATTACCCCATATTTTCTAGCAATCTCTGGATATTCATCCACATTCACCTTCACAATTTCAATAGCGTCAATTTGCTCTAAAAGCTCTAAAACAGGACTAAGCATTCGACAAGGCCCACACCAAGTAGCATAAAAATCAACAAGAACTCTTCCCTTTATAACCTCTAAAAAATCTTTACTACCGTCATAATTAACCATAATATCTCTCCTTTAATTGATCATAAAAATGATCATTTTCTTCATATTGATCTAAATCCAATTGATCATCTACCACAACTTTATTAGAAGAAACTAACTTTTTAGCACTATCAACAGAAATCAACTTATGATCTAGAAGACTAACTAAAACTAAAGTATTAATCTCCCTATTAGAACGCCCCTCTTTATTTTGAATAACTTCAAAAACATCACTATAAACCTTCACAGTATCATCAACCATACTAGACAAAATAGGCGTATTTTCTAAAATCATCCCTCCAAATTTAGATTCATTAATAAAAGTCAAATGAAAAAGTGGAACATTTAAAATATATAATATAATAAAAATATAAACATAATATTCTACTACACCAATAAAAAGTCCAATAATCTTAGATGGAAGACTCAAAAACACCGTCATTTTAACCAACCATTCTACCAGTCCAGTAACAACAATTAACACTCTTAGTATGAAATATAAAGTCAAAAATATAACAACAAAAGAAATCAATTGATATAATAAAATATTTAAAGAATCCAATCCCCGAATAATGCCAAAAAAATTATAAAACGGTAAATTTTCATATAAAAAAACCATTAGCCTATCCTTTAAATAAAAAGCAACAAGAAGAACCAAAAAAAAGCCAATAAAACGAGTAAGTTCCTTTATCGCACCACTTTTAAAACCAATAAGACCACCTAGTGCTAAAAAAAGAACAATAAAAACATCTACTAACCCAATTACCATATCTACCTCTCCTCTACTAAAATATTATATAACAAAAAAATTTAAAAATAAACAAATTTATGTTAAAATAAAAAAAAGAGGTGATATTATGCAACAAACTACAATTACATTAAAAGTAGGAGAAGAAACAAAAAAACAAATGATTGAATTTTTTGCAGAATTAAAAAAAGAAAAAACTCCCCCTTATGCCCTTTTTCAAGCAAAAGATGGAGATACTACAGTTACCCTATATGAATCAGGAAAAGCCGTTTTTCAAGGAAAAGATGCCGATTTATCCTCTGATTTTTGGATAGCAACAGAAAAAATTAACAGTGGAACAGCAATAACCAGCAATAGTAATAATAAAAAGAAAGAAGAACCCAAAAAAATTCTTCCTCTTCGCATCAATTCCATTGGCTCTGATGAAGTAGGTACAGGTGACTACTTTGGTCCAATCGTCGTAACAGCAACCTATGTTGCAAAAGAAAACATTGATTTTTTATTAGAACTAAAAGTAAAAGACTCCAAAAAATTAACAGATGAGCAAATCAAAAAAATCGTTCCCCAAATCATAAAAAAAATTCCTTACCAAACCTTTATTTTAAAAAATAAAGAATACAATACACAATATCAAAACAATATCAATATGAATCAAATGAAAGCAATTCTTCACAATAAAGTATTATATGAACTAAAAAACAAAAATTATCCCTATCAATACATTGTAGTAGATCAATTTGAACCACCAAAAAGTTACTACAACCACATCCAAAAATCAACAAAAAAAGTAGAAAATATCTTTTTTCTAACCAAAGCTGAAGACCAATGCTTATCTGTTGCTTGTGCTTCATTAATTAGCCGCTACATCTTCCTAAAAGAAATGAATCAACTAGAAAAAGAACTAAATACCTCTCTTCCTAAAGGTGCTGGACCACAAGTTGACGAAAAAGCAAAAGAAATTATTCAAAAATATGGTTTTGAAAAATTAAAAACAATTGCTAAACTTAATTTCAAAAATACAACTAAAATTTTAGAAAATAATTAGTATAAACTTAAAATACTTACACATATTATTACTGGTGATCATATGGATAATATTGATGTAAGAAAATATATTATTAATAATTTTAAAGATGATTCCATCCAAGAAATTGAAAAATCAATCAATTCTTCTATTGAATCTAAAAATGAAGATCCTTTAATAGGACTAGGCGTATTATTTGAACTCATGTGGAATTATTCAAATAACGATACCAAAAACACAATTTTAACCAATATAAAAAAAGGCCTTACAAATTAAGCCTTTTTTTTAGTGCCTTCTTAGCAAGAATCTTCTCATATTCAAAATTATCAATAAGTAAATGCTCTATCTTATTTTGCTCTTTTTGCATTTCTTCTTTAACATAGGAATATTCTTCATCTCCAACGACAAAAATATCACTCATGTACTCTAATAATTGCTGAAAACTAGTCATTACCCTAACATCTTTTTGATGATAAAGTAATTTTTCATAAGAGAAAACAAACCATTGAATAGGATCTTGAATCGAAGTACTGGTTAAGCGATATTTTAATAAAAAATGATCAATATTAGATTCATCAATTCCCAATTCATACATCAGACTTAAACAATAAATCATATCAGAATAATTGATATCCTTCACCAATTCATTTTGATAAACACGAT
Organism: uncultured Bacilli bacterium; assembly: GCA_934167785.1. Next base: position 26,033 of record CAKPLX010000004.1, on the reverse strand, counting down.
AATAATTTTCTAACTCTTTTCGAAGCTTTTTATATTCCTTATCACTCAATAATCGACTCTTTTTTTGTTCACTAGTCCAACTAATATTCATAGATTTAACCTTTTCTTTTCTCTTAGAAAGTTCTCTTTTTAAAGTATTTTCTACTCCCACCAAAATTTTAGGAGAAGGAAGAATAACTTCAAAAATATCGACAATTTTTTTAATATCATCCAAATCAAAAGAATCTTTTTTCTCAAAATAATGCTTTTTTATTGCTATACAGCAAGAACAAAATTTTTCAATAGAACAATCAAAATTAGTACGTAAAGTAAGATCATCTAATGCTGGACGTTCTCTCTTTACTTCTTCTATATTAGACATATCATCTGTAACTTTTTCCTTCCAAAAATCTTCTAAGCCGTATAAGAAAAAATTATGGATCATATCCGATTTAATACTTTTTATATCTACTTCTTGTAATTCAACCCCGCTTAACAAAGCCGTATCCGAACCCTCCATTTTTACTTGCCAATTTTTCTCCATAATCGAAAATAAAATCGATGTACATTCTTTAGAATTCAATCCAGATTCTTCTAAAAAGAAAGACAAAATCCAAAAGTCAACAAATAGTTTATCCGGATTAGTTTCCAAAAAGTCAATAGCTCTTAATATTCCTCTTGCATTAATATTTAATTCAACTAAAGAAGATTGACGATTAACCTGTAAAAAAGTGGCAAAAAGACTACTTCTAAAATAATCATTTAAAGGAAACGTCACATTTGTTTTTTTCAAATAAACCAAAAAATCAGAAATTAGTTTTTTATCGTTACATTCAATATAATTGCATAAAAATCGATTAAACTTTTCAAATCTACTACTCATAATCTTTTCTCACCTTCAATAATTTTTTAACATAATTCTTTTCATAATCATAATTATCAATAAGCAAATGCTCTATCTTATTTTGCTCCTTTTGCATTTCTTCTTTAACATAGGAATATTCTTCATCACCAACAACAAAAATATCACTCATATATTCTAATAACTGTTGAAAACTAGTCATTACCCTAACATCTTTTTGATGATAAAGTAACTTTTCATAAAAGAAAATAAACCATTTAATAGGATCTTTAATTGAAGAAGTACAATTTAATCGATATTTTAATAAAAATTGATCAATATTAGCTTCATCAATTCCCAATTGATACATCAGACTTAAACAATAAATCATATCTGAATAATTAATATCTCTCACAAATTCATTTTGATAAATGCGATAATAACTTTCCAATTCTTTTCGAAGTTTTTTATATTCCTTATCATTCAATAATTGACTTTTTCTTTGTTCACCAGCCAAGCAAACACTCATTGTTTTTACTTTTTTTTCTCTTTTAGATAATTCTTTCTTCAAAATATTCTTTACTCCACCCAAAACTTTAGTTGAATCACAGATTTCCTCAAAGGCAAAAATAACTTTCTCTATATCTTCTAAATCAAAAGAATCCCACTTATCAAAATAATGTCTTTTTATTTCTATACAAGAATCACAAAATACTTTAATAAAGCCATCAAAACTGGATATTAAAGTAGGATCAACCAACTCTGGACAACCTCTCTTTACTTCATCTATACTCATTAAATTAAATACTGCATTGTCTTCCCAAAAATCATCAAGCCCACTTAAAAAATAATTATAAAACATATCACTCGTGATATTTTTAGGATCTAATCGATTTGCCTGAATATCATCAAATAAAAAATTATCGGAATCAGGTGATTTTGCCTGCAAATTTTTTTCTAAAACAAAAAACAATACGGATGCACATTCTTTAGAGTTTAAATCAGACTGCTCCAAAAAGAAAGTAAGAACCCAAAAATCAATAAATAACTTATCTTGATTATGTTTCAAATAATCAAGTACTTTTATTATTCCTCTTGCCTTAATATTATGATCCACTAAAGTTGAATGATCGCTAGTATCACAAAAAATTTCCAAAATTCCACGATTAAAACAATCATTAATCGGAAAAGAAATTCCCTCCTCTTTCAAATAAGAAATTAAATTTAAAACTATTTTTTGATTTCCAGTTTCAACATAATAACGTAAAAATTGATTAAACTTTTCAAACCCACTATTCATAAAATCTTCTTCCCTTCAATAATTTTTTAGCATAATTCTTTTCATAATCATAATTATCAATAAGCAAATGCTCTATCTTATTTTGTTCCTTTTGCATTTCTTCTTTAACATAGAAATATTCTTCATCACCAACAACAAAAATATCACTCATATATTCTAATAACTGTTGAAAACTAGTCATTACTCTAACATCTTTTTGATGATAAAGTAATTTTTCATAAGAGAAAACAAACCATTGAATAGGATCTTGAATCGAATCACAAGTTAATCGATACTTTAGTAAAAATTGATCAATATTTGCCTCATCAATTCCTAATCGATACATCAAACTTAAACAATGAATCATTTCTGAATAAGTAATATTCTTCATTAACTTATTTTGATAAACATGATAATAACTTTCTAATTCTCGTCTTAGTAATTTATATTCTCTATCACTCAAAAAATAATTTTTAGCTTCTTTTTTTGTCCAACAAAGTTGCACTTTTTGTTGTCTCAAATCATTATTTTTTCTCTTTTGATAATCTTTTTCCAAACTTATTTCAACACATTTTAATATTTTTTCTGAAACCGTTAAATATCGTAACGAAGAAAGAATTTGAGAAATATCTACCTCATCATAAGAATTAATTTTTTCAAAATAGCAGTGTTGAATAATTGCATTCTGCTTTTTAAATTCTTCAACATCAGCAGCATGTTTTTCCGAAAATCGAATAATCTCATCTAATTTAATCTGCAAATCAGGATTCTCTTTTGCCTGTAAAGTTAGTTCTTCTATTCCAACCTTACAAATAAAATCCCACACTTCTTCAGAAGTCATCGTTTTAAAATGATATTTCTCAATTGCCTTAATATCAACAAATACAGAATTTTCTTCCAAAAGATCTGCTTTCAAATTCCTCTTAATCATCATAAAAATAATAGCACTACATTCCTTAACACTCAAGTTTGACTTTTCTAATAAATCAGACAAATAATAAAACTGAAAGAAAACTTCTCCTGTACGGCAATTCAAATTTTCAAAAATATCTAAAAAATTTGAAACAACAACTTCTTCTTTCTTTAACCACCTTAACGCTTCAACCTTATCTACATCAAAATCATCCTTTATCGTAAGAAAAAGCCCTCCCCAAATATTAACCTCTAACTCACTTTGATATTCCCTCAAATAACAAATAAATTTATTTAACGCCTTATCATCATTAGACATAACTAACCTCCTTTATAAATAAAAAAATTGACGTGTCATATATTTTAATATACAATAGTAAATATGTAAAGGGGAGAATTCTATGAAACAAGAAAAATTAATCACAGAACAAGAATACATCGATATTCAAAAGAGATTGAATGAAATCCAAGTCGAAAAAGAAAATGCCAAAAAAATCTATTTAAAATATTTTTATACAGAAGAAAGATTTACTTCTGACGAACTAATGAATTTAGTAATTATCTTAAAAAAAAGAAACGACAACTTAGAAAATTCAATAAACTTCAGTCTAAAAAAATACATTAATCAACAAAACATCACTGACAAACAATATATAGATAACCTATTTTCTTGGATAAACGGAGATTATACAAAAACTTCTATTTTAGAAGAAAAAGAAAATTTTTCTTTATTTCAAAATGAAGTCACTAACTCAAAAGATGAAAAATTAGCAAATAATATATTAATAGAAACAATTGAGCATCTTTTAAAAGAAGAAGAAGAATTATTAAATAAAGAAAAAATGTTCAAAAAGGCCCAAAAGAAACAGAAGAAACGATTGCTATTTAAGAAAAAAGATGCTAAAATGAATTAGTATCTTAAAAATCTGTCCTCGTAGCACAGCAGGATAGTGCAATCGCCTCCTAAGCGATAGGTCGTGTGTTCGAATCACATCGAGGACGCCATAGAAAAAATAAAATGACTTAGAGTATTTCTCAAGTCATTTTTTTATAATTATAAATCTAAAAAAGAATCTAATTGAGCGATAATTTTTTCTTTATCCATTCCCTTACCAATGAAAACAATCTTAATCATTCTATCTTTGTATTCATCATCCCATTCTTTTGCAATATCAGGATTTTGCATCAAAATCATTTTTTGCTCTTCTTCTGGTAAAGCACAAACAAAAGGTCCCGTAGAAACTAAATTTTTACTATTTCCAGCACTTTCTACCATATAAGCAGTATCCATTTCATCAGTAAAGTAAACAAGCCCTTTACTACGAATAATGGATGAATCCCACTTTTGATCCAAAAATTCATAAAACATCTTTCGATTCATTGGTTCTCTTCGATAATAAACAAAAGTAGAAATACCATATTCTAATACCTCTCCACTCTCCTCAACCTCCTCAGGATTTTCAAGTGCCTCAATCCAACCAGCTGTCATTGTAGATGCTTCTAAATCAAAAAGATTAGTATCTAATATTTCTCTCAAATCAACTTCAGAATAATTGGTTTCAATAATTTTCGCTTTTGGTTGAATACTTCGAATAATTGCTTTCATTTCATTCAATTCATCTATGCTAACTTCATTAACCTTATTTAAAACAATAACATTACAAAATTCTAGTTGCTCAATAATCAATTTTTCAATATCCTCTTCATCAATTTCTTTATTAGTTAAAGATGCCCCACATTGAAATTCTTCTTTCAATCGAATAGCATCTACTACCGCAACAACCGAATCTAAATAGCATTCTTCATTTTTTCCAGTCATTTCAGGCATCATTGTAATTGTTTGTGCAATAGGAATAGGTTCACAAATACCACTAGCCTCAATAACAATCGCATCAAACTTATCAAGAGAAATAATCTCACTAATTTGCTCTACCAAGTCCATTTTCAAATTACAGCAAATACAACCATTAGTTAAAGCAACCAATGAATCATCCTTTTTATTAATAATTCCTCCCTTTTCAATAAGAGACTCATCAATATTTACCTCTCCAATATCATTAACAATAACCGCAATTTTTCTTGATTCATCATTCTTTAAAATATGATTAATCAAAGTTGTCTTACCACTTCCTAAATATCCAGTAACCAAAGTAATAGGAATTCTTTTTTCCATTCTTATCTCCTCTTTTCTAACACTTAAAATTATAATTTCTTTTTGAAAACCAGTCAAGAAAAAAAACAAATTATAAAATATAACTTGCTTTTATCTTTCTTCCTTTAAACGATAAATAAAAGTACCACCCAACAATATACAAACAATTGCTAAAATTGAAGGAACAATACTCTTTACAGATAAAGTATTTTCAACAGCAGTTTCATTAGAAGCCATATTAGGATTATTACTTACCCCATTTTTAATTTGCTCTTCAGTTAAAGCAATATTATACATACTAACTTTCGTATCTTTACCTGAAATTTTAAAATTAATAGTATCAGTATTCAAAAAATACTTACTATTAGTGGTTTCTTGATTTAAAGTATACTTTCCATTCTTTAAATTACTAATTAAATGTACTCCATTAGAAGTTGTCCATTCATCAACAACATTTCCTTTCTCATCTTTAACTACCATTTTAGAATCAGTAATATAAGCTTTTGTATCTTTATCAGTCAAACTAACCGTTGCATTATATGTTGTCTTAGTAGAATTTGTAGTTGTAGTTTCTTTCCATTCCGTATCATTAGAAAATAAATTCTTCATCACAATTACAATTCCAACTACTACTAAAGCTAATCCAGCATACTTAATAATATCTCTTATCATAAAAATCCCCCATTTCTTAAATATTTGCCCTTATGTTAACATCTTTAAATTTATTTGTCAATTACTTTAATCAAAAAGATTACGGTAACGTTTTTCTATCCTATCCACTCCTAATAAAGACATAATTTCATATAAATCTGGTGTCATTGACTTTGAAGTTAATGCTACTCGAAGTACTGTAGAAACATCAGCAACATTTCCTTTATAATTTTCAGGATGTTCCTTATAATCTTTCATATTAGCAGCATATCCCAAAGACTCTGATAATTCCTTAATTCCATCAAACCATTCTTCTTTACTATGAACAGTAAAGTACTTATCCATATAAGTATCAACAATCAATCTAATTTCCTTTGGATCAACAATTTTCTGCCACTCATATTTCTTTTCCTTTTCATTATATTTAGAATCATACATATACCAAATATTATCCATAATCTCATCATACTTAGCAATATCTTTTCTTGGCTTTTTTTGTTCACGTTCAATATTTAAAATAGCCATATAATAATCTCTATCACTTTCAATTAAATCTTTTAATTCCTTCGAATAAGCATCAGCCCACGCTAAAGATGCTTCCATCAATTCTTCTTTAGTCATCTTAGAAATAATATTTTTAGAAATATTTTTTAACTTATCTAAATCATACAAAGCACCAGATGAACTCATTTTCTTTGGACTATAAGTAAAATCTAAATAAGTACTATTAGGATTTGCCATATGCCACTCTTCATAATTAGAATTAATAATCGTCATCAATGACTCAATAACTGCAAGAGTCGGATAACCACATTCCTTATAATAAGACATAGATGCTTCAGGATCTTTCCTTTTACTTAATTTACGAGTAACATTTCCATCTTTCTTAATAATTAGCGGTGTATGAATATATTTAGGAACTTTAAATCCAAAAGTTTTAAATAACTCCACATGTTTTGCTACAGATGGTAACCATTCCTCCCCACGAATAACATGCGTCGTTCCCATTAAATGATCATCTACCAAATGAGCAAAATGATAAGTAGGAAGCTTATCTGACGACTTCATAATAACAAAATCTTCATCATTTTCAGACAATTCTAATTTTCCCTTAACCAAATCATTAAAGATAAATTTTTTATCAAAATCCCCTTCTGATTTAAAACGAATAACATAAGGAATACCTGACTTTATTTTTTCTGCTTGTTCTTCTAACGAAAGATTTCTACATTTTGCATACTTTCCATAATAGCCTGTTCTTACTTTATCTGCTTCTTGTTTTTCTCTCATTTCGGCTAACTCTTCTTTAGTACAAAAGCAAGGATAAGCCCTTCCTATTTCAATTAAATATCTAATAAAAGTATGATAAATTTCTTTTCTCTCTGTTTGACGATAGGGACCATATAAACCAACTATTTTTCCCTCCATCTCATACTCATCAGGCATAATTTTATATTCTTCTAAAGTGTCAATTACTAATTTAACAGCACCTTCGATTTCTCTTTTAGTATCTGTATCTTCATTCCTTAAATAAAATACACCACCCCTATTTTTTACTAAAATATAATCAATTAAAGCCTGAAATAAAGTTCCCAGATGCATGTATCCTGTGGGAGATGGGGCTACTCTAGTAACAACTTCTCCCTCTTTTAAATCCCTCTTCGGATATTTTTTTTCATAATCATCAATACTACCTGTTACATCAGGAAATATCAAATTAGCTAAATCTTGATTAGTCATTGTTTCTCACTTCTTTCTTTTTGTCATTATAATACTTATTTATTTGTTTGTCTAACCCAATTTAAAAATTACTTAAATTACATAAAAAGGATGAAGAAATTAATGCTAGTGAAATTGTTAGTAGTTACTATTTTCTTATATATAATTCCTGAGAGTTATAAGATCTACTTAGCTTCCACTTTTTTATACATTTTTCTTCATCAAGACTATCATAGCACAAATATAAAAAAATTACAATCTCAAATAAAATTTATTAAAATTTCATTAGATAAATAAAGATATTTAGGAGAAATAAAAAGATGATTATTTTGATAAATCAATTTCTTTTCTTCAATTAAGTCTAAAACACAAGGAATATGCAAAATATCTAGATGATATTTTTGAAAAAAGATTGTTGCATCAATTCCCTCAATTTTCCTTAATCCCAAAATAAATTCATTAGATATTCTAACTTTAACGTCCTCTTCTATTTCTTCTTTTCGATAAATTCCCTTTATATATTCTCCCAAATTTAGTGTATTACTAATCCTTACATGATTTAAATAACTAACTGCACCTAAACCAAAACCATAGTAACATCCATTATTCCAGTAATTCAAATTATGTAAAGAAAAATATCCTTTTTTCCCATAATTAGAAATCTCATAATGCTGATAATGATTTTTAATAAGTATTTTTTCAATCATTTGATACATTTGGTACTCTTTTTCCTCATCAATATACTTTCTTTTTTGAATAGAAAAAAGAGTGTTTTCCTCAATAATTAAAGAATAAGCTGAAAAATGAGGAACATCCAATGTTAAAAATGTTTCTATATCCTCTTCTACTTCCTTAATACAATCAGATACCCCATAAATATAATCAATAGAAATATTAAAAATCCCCGCTTTTTTAAGAGAAGAAACAACTTCTCTAACCATTTTTACATCATGATTTCTCCCTAAAATTTTTAAAGTGTCATCATGAAAAGATTGTACCCCCAAACTAACTCGGTTAACACCATGTTTTTTTATAAGTTCAATCTTTTCACTAGATAATCCCTCAACATTAGACTCAACAGTAAATTCAACCGAAGAAGATTTTTTAAATAACCTCGTAATTTGTAATAATCTCTCAAATTCTTTTTCACTTAAACTAGTAGGTGTACCACCACCAATATATAAAGAAACAACCTCTTCTCCCAAATATCTTTCTTTAATTTCTCTTTCTAAAGCATCCAAATATTTTAAACAAAATTTATGATCATAAAGCATTTTAGGAAAATCACAATAAGAACAAATATGGGAACAAAAAGGAACATGAATATAAATATACATTAAAACAATCCTTTAATATGATATTGAGAATCAATATCAATTTTTTCATAATTTGGTGTTCTTGAAAGACCTGGCATGGTCATAATATTTCCTAAATATACAACAACAAATTTAGCACCTGTATAAATATTAACATCCGATACAGTAATTTCATAATTCTTAGGATACCCCAAACGACTAGCATCATCACTAATAGAATACTGTGTTTTAGCAACACAAATTGGAAAATGTTGATAACCAATTTTTTCATATTGCTTTAATTTTTCTAAAACATGATCTCCCATCTTAACAGAAGAAGCATGATAAATCTCTCGAGCCAAAATTTCTATTTTTTCTACAAAAGAAAGATTATGATCATATAAAGGCTGAAAATCATTTTGACAACGACACAACTCAATAACCTTATTAGCCAAATCAATAGCCCCTTCTCCTCCATCTTGATAAGAATGAACAACGCAAAAAGAAACGCCTTGTTTTTCTACAAAATCTTTAATCAAATCAATCTCTTCTTTAGTATCAGTATCGTACCAATTTAATGCAACAACAATATGTGAAGTAAACTTTTTCATATTATCAATATGAACTTCTAAATTAGAAAGGCCCTGCTGAATTCCTTCAATATTAGGAAAATAAATATCTTCTTTTAAAACACCACCATGATGTTTTAAGGCCTTAGTTGTAGCAACCAAAACAACAGCATCTGGCCTAAAATGATTCTCATAACATTTAATATCAAAAAATTTTTCTGCTCCCAAATCCGAACCAAATCCTGCTTCAGTTACCACATAATCCGCTAATTTTAAAGCCAAATTGGTTGCAATAACACTATTACAACCATGAGCAATATTAGCAAAAGGCCCTCCATGAATAATCACAGGATTATTTTCTAAACTTTGAACCAAATTAGGTTTTATAGCCTCTTTTAAAAGTGTTGCCAAAGCTCCCTCCAACTTCAAATCTCTAGCATAAATTGGTTCATTCGAAGTATTATAAGCAATTAAAATACTTCCCAATCGCTCTTTCAAATCAATAAAATCACGACTAAGGCAAAGAATACTCATCACTTCACTAGCAGCAGTAATATTAAAACTCTCCTCTCGATGATTTAAAATAACCCTCCTCAAAGCTCTATCATTTACATCAAGACAACGATGAAAACAAATCTTAGAAGGATCAATCTTTAAATGATTATCAAAATAAAGGTGATTATCAATCGCTGCACTAATTAAATTATTAGCCGAAGTAACCGCATGAAAATCCCCCGTAAAATGCAAATTAATATCCTCCATCGGAACAACTTGTGCATATCCTCCTCCAGTAGCTCCACCTTTTACACCAAAAACAGGCCCCAAAGAAGGTTCACGAAGTACCGCTAAAGAATTTTTACCTATTTTCCTTAAAGAATCATTTAACCCAATACTTACTGTTGTCTTTCCCTCACCATAAGGAGTTGGTGAAATCGCTGTTACTAAAATTAACTTTCCCTTTTTTTTCTTAGTAACCTTAGTAAAATCAATTTTTCCCTTATCATTACCATAACAAGAAAAACAATCTTCTACCCCAATCTTTTTAGCAATTTCCTGAATATCTAACTTTTTTGCTTTCATCGCAATATCAATATCATCCAAAATAATCCCATCCTTTCCAATTAGTAATATTATAATATAATTCCTAATAATTGACAAATCAAATCGCAAACTAACCAGAATATGTTCTACTATATCCAATATCGCACATTGAATTTACAATAAATTAACTATTTTTATTGACTTTTAAAAAAAAATAAGTATAATATACAAAGAAAAAAAGGGGGAGAAAAGATGAAAGAAAAAGAAATAATCAAAATTAAAGAAAAAAAATATATTATTCTAACAACAACGAATTATCATAATATTCACTATGCTTTCGCAAACGAACTAGATAACAACGAAGAACCAACAAATACTTACTTTATTTTTTATGAAACAAAAAAGCAAGATTTAGTATTATTAAACGACAAATCAATACTAGATAAATTAATTCCTATTTTTCAAAAAAATTTAAAAGAAACGATAAATAAAATTATAAATTAAAGGAGACGATAATATGGACAAGGAAAAAAGACAAGAAATAAAAGAATATTTATTTAAAGATCCAAACAGTAAAGAAGCAAATGACTTCATTAAAACAATTGAAGAAAAAATTAAAGATACATCAATCAAAAATATTTCAGTGGAAGAATTATACGCAAAAGTTCCAGAAGAATTAAAAACAGATAAAAAACAACAAGAAGAAGGAATAGAAAAAGCATATATTACCATTACTAATCTGTTTTTCAGTAGAGAAATTCAAGGATTTGTTCAAGAAGAATTAAACAAAAAGAAAAAAGAAAAAATAATTACACCTCAGAAAGAAACGAAAGAATCAAAAAAAACTCCAGAAAATCAAACAGACCAAAAAGACTTTTATGATCTTCAAGATGAAATTTTAAATGATAATACAATCAGTGGAATAGAAAAAATCAAGAAAATAATTAGAGTAGCAAATAAAGAAGTAATAAACAATAAAAAACTAACACCAAGTCAAAAAGAAACAATAAAAAAAATCAAAGAACAATATCTAAGAATATTCACAATCTATGATGACTTTAAAAGAAAAGGAATAAAAACTTTTCAAAAAAATATCGATACAAAAAAATTATCAAAAGAAAGGGCATACCAAAAAATTGAGAACAGCTTAGACAAGATTTTACCAGAAGAAGCAGATTTCAATTTTATGAAAAAAATATGGCCAAAAGAATGTGGAAATCCTCTTGAAGAATTAAAAAAAGAAATACTAAATAATCTTTCTTTTTTCCCAGAGAAAAAAACGTTCAGAACTAAAGTAGCAAATCTAAAAAATACCCATCATATTAACAAATTTAACATTAATCATAAAAGAAACAGAAGAAAAACCACTGAAAAAAAAGAGGAAAAAATATGGTTAAAAGCACTAGCAGGAAGCACTGGATTTATCACTGGTATTGGTCTAAATGTCGCCGTAGGAACTGTTCCTATCCTAGGAGCTGGATTAGCAATATATTCCGGAGCAAGAACTCTATATAACACTACTAACTTGGTTTGTAATATTTCTACAAAAATAAATAAAGGTAATGAACCAAAAATAATTACCAAAATAAAAGAAAAAATTCCAAATAAAGTAAAAGAAACTTCCAAACTTATTTTTGAAAAACCTAAAAACCCATATCTAAAATGGTTTGTCAATGGAATGACTCTAGGTTATACTATGGATAAAATATTTAATATTCATAAAAGTTTAGCACCATCTAAATTAGAAAACCAAGCAATACCAAACACTAACCTTAATCCACAAGAAAACACCATTCCAAACCAAACTACTGCTACTTCAACCCCAACAACACCTACCCCTATACCAAAACAAGAAAATATAGCAACCTCTATTCCTCAAAAAGAAATTACAACTACTACCATCACTCCTCCAACTCAAACAATAAATGCAACTTCAGCACAAGAAATTATCAATAATTTAAAAACCGGAACAACTATAAATATTAGTGAACTAGAATATGGATACGCTGGTCCCGGACAAAAAGCAGTACATTTATTAAATGAAAGAGGAATAAATGCTGTTTTTGATAAAACAAATACAATTGATGGACAAGTTTGGATTCACTTTAAACAAGAAAATGGAGCTGGATATGCATGGTTTCCTAAAGAACAAGTAGAAGAAATAATGCAAAAGACACTAAAAAGAGGTATTCACTAATGAAAGAAAAAATCATTACCTTAAATGATCAACAAGAATATTATGTCTTAGAAGAAATTAAGCAATATTTACTTCTCACAAAATACAATAAAGAAACTAATGATATCGAAAAGAATAATTTCACCATCGGAAAAATAAACCTTATAAATAACAATTTAATTATAGAAGATATCCAAAATCAAAAAGAGGCTGAACTAATCACTTTTCTTTTTCTAAATAAAATAAGGGGGTGAATCCAATAAAAAAATTAGATTACCAATTCCTTGAAGAAATTTCATTAAAAATAATACATGAAGAATTTAAGGAAAAAGATCTAGTTGGAACTTTTACCCCTACTAGCATGAAAAAATATTATCAAAAAATACTCTCTACCAAAAAAGATTCTCTTTTAAAAAAAATATCTTACTTAACAATGCCATTAAACTGCCCAGGTTTTTACATAGAAAAAGATCAAGAAATTACAGTTTTCATTTCTTACTTTCAACATCAAAAAACTCCAGAAGAACAATTAGCTACTTTAATTTTTACTTGTTTTCATGAAGCTAGGCATTTATACCAAAGTAAAAAAATACCTCCTACAACTTTGGTAAATTATTTAAGTATTATTGAACAAAAAATACGATTAATAGATATAGAAGATGATTATCAATTTAATCACGATGCATATTCCTATGAGATTGGAGCAAATTTATATGGAATTTCTAAAACAAAAAAATATATGCAAAAAAATTATCCAAATGAATATCAAAAACTACAATCTTCCTTAGAAAAATCAGAAAAAAAATACATTATAGATTACTTTAACTATGATGCAATCGATACAATCAATCGTTACATCTTACTCTCTAGAAAAAGTAACAAAGAAAAAATCAAGAAAAAAAGCGATCTCGATGCCATATCAAAAATATTTTTAAATAATGATTACAGTTGTAAAAAAATAAAAGATATTATCCAAAATAAAGAATTTTCCTCTCTCGAAAAAGAGCTTATCTACAGTTTCATTGCAACAGATGAGTTTCTAAAAAGTATTTCACCGGCTTCCTTAACAAACGAAGAAATTACTCTCTTAATCAATTCCCTATCCTATGCTCTTATTCTTTATCAAAATCAAAAAATAACATTAAAAAAATATCAACTTGAAAAAGAAATACCTAAAAATTTTTTAACACAAAAAATCATAAAAATTTATCAAGAACTAAACAATATCATTATTGGCAAAGAAAAAGCTTTCAGAAATGAAAAAAGGAAAAAAAATCATCAAAAAAATATTCATACTTACCTAAATTTAGTAAAAACAAAGAAAGAAAAATAAACTCATTTTTCTTTCTTTTCTTCTTTTAATAAATCTCTTATTTCTATTAACAATTCTGCTTCTACAGAAATTTCTTTTCTCGAATTTTCCTCTTTCTTTTCCTTTTTCACTAAAATTTTATTCATAAACTTTACAATTAAGAAGACCACAAAAGCCATAATAATAAAGTTAATAACATCTGTAAAAAAAGCACCATACTTTAATCGAAGATTCCCTAAAGTAAAAACATAAGAATTAAAATCTACTTCTGTAAAACATCCTAATATCGGAGAAATAATATTCTCTGTAAGAGAAGTAACTAAACTTTGAAAAGCTCCTCCAACAATAACTCCAACTGCTAAATCAAGAACGTTTCCTCGCGCTATAAAAGTTCTAAATTCATCAATAATCTTATGTTCTCTAACATCTTTTTTAGCTTTTTCACTAACCTTTTTCACTGCATCTTTCATATTTTTATTCATTTTTTTCACTTCCCCTTAAACATAGCATAATTCTTATAACCAATAAAATTTGAATAATCAAATACAAATAAAACAATATCCCCATTTCAGGTTTTAACTGACTATAAACGACCAATAATACTGACAACAAACTAGTAAGAAAAGAAAAGATCAACATCCACTTACTTTTTGTTTTAAAGTAATATATATTAAAAAGTAAACTAATAAATTGAGGTCCAGAAATAATAATAGCCATCATAGGAATAAAAACAAGAACAAAACCACTGCTAAACCCTGTACTCACAAAATCTTTAAAAGCACCAAACATTACTCCAAAAAATAATAAAACTAAACTACCAAAAGATAATCTGATCAAATCATGAGAAACAAATTTTTGATCAATTTGTTGAATCCCACAATGAGAACAGTATTTATCTTTTTCATTTACTAGTCTTCCACAATTTTTACAATACACTTCTATTCTTCTTATAAACTATTTTTAATTCGAATAACCAAACTAGGCAAATCAAGTTCTAGCTCTTTTAATACATCTTCCTCATCACCAGATTTACCATAAGTATTAACCCCAATAAAATCATCCCCGGACTCTAATATTCGATACCAAGTAGGATCATTAGAAAACTCTAAGACTACTTTTTTATAGCCTTTTGGTAATACTTCATTTTGATACTCCTGATCCTGTTCCAAAAAATTACCAATATTAGGCATCGAAACAACTCTTGCTTCAATATAATTTTTCATTAATTCATCTTTTAATTCCATAGCATAACTAACTTCACTACCCGTTGCTACTAAAATAACATCTAAACTTTTTTTCACTTCACTAATAATATACCCACCATAAGAAATACCGGCTGGATTAGTAAATTCCTGTACCTCAACATGACCTCTAGGTAAAATTAAAGCACTTGGACTAGACTTGGCTAAAATCTCATTCCAGCAACCAATCAATTCCTTATGGTCTCCCGGACGATAAACAGATAAATTAGGAATACTTCTAAGCATAGCCAACTGTTCTACCGGCTCATGAGTAGCCCCATCTTTTCCTACTAAAATACTATCATGCGTAAAGATATAAACAACAGGCAAATTCATCATACAAGCAAGACGAATGGCTGGTTTCATATAATCACTAAAACTCAAAAAACAACTTCCAAAAACACGCAAATTACATAAAGCTAAACCATTTAAAATTGATCCCATAGCATGTTCACGAACACCAAAAGCAATATTTTTTCCCGAATAATTTTCACTACTAAAATCTTCTTTTCCCTTTAAATAAGTTTTTGTACTAGTAGCAACATCAGCACTTCCTCCAATAAAGTTAGGTACAAAAGCTGAAATAACATTCATCACCTGATAATTAATATCCCGAAGATCCCGATCAACAAATAACTTATCCATATCAATAACTTTATCTAATTGTAATGTAATATCTTCCCCATTAATAATACTATTTAATGTATTAATTTGCGTTTCATTTAGTTCTTTAGAAAAATCCTCATACAAATGATACCAATCTCGATAAGTATTTTCTAAACGATCATGCAACATTTGACGATATAAAGTAGTATTTTCTTTATCATATGACCATTTTTCTTCATGCATCAATTCTTTCTTTATCTCCAAATAATCATCATTTTCTAACGTCCCATGAATCTTATTTGTTCCTTCATATTTAGAATATTTTCCAATTACAGTATTCACAATAACTAGCGCTGGACCACTAGCTTTCTTTGCCGCATGAATTGCTTTATTAATTTCCTTAACTGATTCTCCATTTTTAACATAGTAAACCGAAAATCCCATATCAGCATAAACATTTGCTAACGAGTCAATATAATTTTCATCAATTTCTCCATCTAAACTAACCCCATTGCAATCATACAATAAAATTAAATTATCTAACTGATAATGAACGGCTAAACAAGCTGCTTCATAAGAAACCCCTTCCATCAAGTCCCCATCACTACACATTGCATAAACATAATAATCAAATAAACTTGTTTTCTTATCACTATAATAACTTTCTAAATACTTTCCAGCCATTGCCATTCCAACCGCTGTAGCAACACCTTCCCCTAAAGGGCCAGTCGTTGCATCAATCATATTTTCTAAATTATATTCTGGATGTCCCGGAGTTTTGGAATAAATATTTCGATAATTTTTTAAATCATTCAAATTATATTTACTTTCATCCAAAAAGAAATACATAGCATAAAGCAAACTTGACGCATGACCACAAGATAAAACAAAACGATCACGATTACACCAATTACTTTTATTTAAATCAATATTGATATGATAGGTAAATAACGTATACAAAAGAGGAGCAGCACCAAGAGCAATTCCAGGATGTCCACTACCAGCCTCATGAATCATATCTAAAGCTAAACATCGAATATCATTAATCATTTTTTTATCATTTAATTTTGACATAACATCCCTACTTTCAATAAATAAATTATATCATAAATCCAAAGAAAATTAAAATACCTTTTCCCCTTTTTCAATAAAATTATACAATCTCCTAAAGAAACAACTAAAACAGTATTTTTTCTATTTTCTCTTCCGACTTCTTACCATAACAATAGTTAAAATAACAACTGCAATAACAATCAAACCAATAATAAAATAAAGAACAACCGGCAACGATTTATCTTCTAAATCATGTTCAACAGAATTTAATTTTAAAAATTGTTCATCCGAAGAAACATAACTTTTATTCAATAATCTTGAAGTTAAAAAATAACTTGAATTATGTTGAAGATAAAACTCATAATAGCCATTTTTCATCTGAACCTCTATCGCTACTTTATATAAACAATTTTGCTTAGAATCATAGTAATAAATATACAAATCATCTCCCGCAAATACTTGATCCAAATCCGTCGATTTTAATCGAATCAATGCTCGTCCTGGCAATTCTCCATTATTAGAAAAAGTTAATACCTTTGTTTTTTCCGGAAGATCCTTAATAAAATCAGCTTCTTGAAAATCTTGATGAGAAACATCTCCTAACAATAAAGAAACATCAACATTTTTAAGATTAGTAATATCACTACCACGAAATACCCACTCTGATTCAAGATAACTTACTACTAAAGTTCGATTAGTTCCTTGAATAGATTGAAATAAATCTTTCTGAATAACAGATAAATGATCAGCAACTACATAAATCGTAGCCGCATCATCTAATGAATCAATCTGAGACTGAATATCAACGCTATAATTTGCATTATCAAAAAAATAAGTCTTTGCCTCAGAAGCTAAGTCTCCTTCTAAAGGATTTTCTAAACCTTTAACCAAAAAACTTTGATTAAAATCAACAGAAATATTAGAATAAGCTAGTAAACCATCTTGATACAATTTTATTCCAGCAGAATCATTCATTAAAGTATAACTCTTCCCATTTTCCCCTTTCATCAAGATATAGCTCAATTGATAATTTCCAAGAGCAATCGTTGAGGGAACAACAAAATATCTCTCTTCTACTCCCTTTAAAGATACCGATACCTCTTCATTCGTAGTAGGATTATAAAATGACACCAAAATACTCTTTATATCAATATTCGCTGAAAAATAAGCATGAACCGTATCTCCCTTAGACACTTCCTTATCCAACAATTCAAAGTAGACAAAATTTAAATTAGAATGAACTTTATTTTCATCTTCCTCTACTTGAATTGTCCCACTTTCATTAACAAAAGTATTATCAGAGTAAGTTAAATTAGAATTTTTTTCAACCAAATACTGATTAGGCTGATTCTTAGAAAAACAAGTCATTGCTCTAACTTCATATTCTCCCGGAAAAACAGCACCAACAGCAGTATCTTGCATAACAAAATAAGGATTCGTAGCAAAATCTTGAATTGGATAATACAAACTACTTTCATACTCTATACTCTTTAACCATAAAGAACAAGAATCAATAAATTTAGATGACGTATATTGCAAATCCAAATAAACCTTATCCCCATATTTTATAGAATTATTCTTAATTCTAAACCGATTTACCTGAAGAAAGTGATCCGTACTTTTTACAGCAACATCCTCACTTTCTAAAGCATAAGTATTTTTAACACAAATACCAATAACCAAAGAAATAACACCAATGGCCACCACCAATACCCCCATAATAAATTTCTTCTTCAAATCATTCACTCCTCTATAGTAAGAATTATAACAAACCAATAAAAAAAAGACAATAAAAAAACTTATCCTATTCTCTAAAATAGAGTAAACAAATAGATAAGTATTTTATTTATCTTCAAAAAAAGAAATTCTCTTCCAAATAGCAATAATATCTAAAATTTCTTCTTTCTGATAATGATATTTCTTTAATATTTTAAAATAACGATCCTCAACTTTTAAAGAAGAAGAAACTTGTTGATCATAAATAGCAATTTTTTTTACTCCACGCTTAATGCTCTCCTCATCACTTAATACATTACTACTCTTAATCTGCATAATTCCAAACTTTCTAGGAAGACCATCTAATCGATATAAAATAATATCAATTCGCCGAAGAAAAAAAGGTCTTCGCATACTCTCATATAAAAGAATGGCATAAATCAAGCTAAGTAACGATTTATTTTTAACCGAAATATCTTGACGATATTCATTTTTCAAATGAACATATTGAATTATCAAATAATCATCCTTAATCCTAGTAACCATATGACGACTTCTCTTATTAAAAAAAAGCTTCCTACCATACCAATAAAGATATAAAACAACCAAAATCCAAATAAACGCTTTCATCTCTTCTAAACTCAAAAAAGTCCCCTTGACCTGATCAACAAAAGCCCGATTAAATAAATAAATGACCATAACCAAAAAAAGATACTTATAGAATGAATAAGGATTTCTACTAGAAGACAATTCTTTATAATACAAAAGAAAGATTTCAATCATCGCTACAAACAACATCACGGTATAAAGATATTTTGTAGAAAAATGAAACTCATAAAAAATTCCCCCTACAATTAAAAAATAAATTAACGTCAAAAGCACTTCATGTAAATATCTTATCTGTAATTTCTGCTCTAAAAAATTAATTAATAAAAATAATAAAATAATCGCAACTAAATAGGCAACTAACATACTTCTCCCCCTCTTCTAATGCTTATATATTATACGCTAAAACAGAAAAAAAAGATACCCAAAGTATCTAAGAAAGTTAAGAAAGTTCAATACATCAAATTAAAAAACATTTTTTACTATTTTGTTAATTTTTTTTAATAAAAAATCAGGATTTAACCTCTCAAAAAGAAAATCTTTTTGAACAAAAACATTTAAAGTATGTTATAATTGCTTTAAAGGAGGAAAGATAATTATGGATAAAACTAATGAAGCTTTTGATACTCTATTAGCTAATGCTGTTGGTTTATACGTTAATGGTGTTCTTGTTCAATATGGCATTAGTGAAGAACAATCACTAGAAATTGTTGCAAACCTTACAAAACTACCTAAGGAAAAACTAATTGAACTAAAACAATCAAAAAATAATAGATTGTCAGAACAAATGAACGGAGCAATAGATTCTACCTTAGGTGTCTTAAGTGCTAGAAAGCGCTAAAAATGAACAAATCCGTAACGTTCTTTATCGAGCAAGCATTGATTACAAACATTATTTACTAAATAAAAAGTTATTCAATAATATAAAAAGACCTAATAAACTCAGAACATTAATAACCCCACATCACCAAAAGATGCAAGGGGTTATTTTATATATATTTCTACTTATTTTTGAATTTTTTAAATTCAGCATAAAAAATCGATTATACAACACTTTTTTAAAAGAAAAGAGCGTTGAACCCTATCAACACTCCAAAGACACTATAAAATTCTTTTATGCTCTTGTTTCATAAACACTAGCTTGTTTTTTCTTATTTCCTACCATCTCATACTTTACATATCCACTCATCTTAGCATATAAAGTATCATCAGTACCTCTACCTACATTATTACCTGGATGAATTTTAGTACCTCTTTGACGATAGATAATAGAACCAGCTGTAACATATTCTCCATCTGCAGCCTTAGCACCTAATCTTCTACCAGCCGAATCACGACCATTACTTGTAGAGGATTGTCCTTTTTTATGTGCAAATAATTGAATATTTAATTCTAAAAATTTAACCATTACTTTTCCTCCTTATCTATTCTGATGTTTTTTGGATATTGCTTTCTTAAACTTTCTAAACAGAAAATCATATTATTAAGTATTTTCTGAATAACTAAATCATCAGTAACAACACTTAAAACTTGAACATTATCTTCTTCTCTTACTTCTATTGACGAATCAAGAAGTGAATAACAAGCATTCACACTACAATAATATGTTGCACTAACAGCCGCACAAACAATATCTTGACCATAAGAAGCATAATTTGCATGTCCAACAAAATTGATTTGTTTAATCAAGCCTTTTTCTTTTTTTACGAAAATCCTAATCATAGTCTTATTTTATCTTAGTAATTTCTACTTTTGTATATGGTTGACGATGACCTTGTGTCTTTCTTGTACTAGTCTTATTAGGTTTATAAGTAAAAATACGAAGCTTCTTTCCTTTACCATTTTTAACAACTTTTCCTTCAACACTAGCAGATGCAACATAAGGATTTCCTACAACACCATTTGCCATAAGTACCTTATCGAAAACAACTTTTTTTCCTTCTTCTACATCTAACTTCTCAACATAGATTACAGATCCTTCTTCAACAGAATATTGTTTTCCACCAGTTTCAATAATTGCCTTCATTAATATCCCTCCTTAAAATATATTTGGATTAAGACTCGCCTTAAAGGTGTATAAAATACTTAAAAAATACCTTTTCAGTGCGGTTGAGTAAACAACTCGAGGTCCTTAAAACATCTAAAATTCTATCATATAATTATATTTCTGTCAAATAAAATCACTAAATTCATATAAATTAAAACTAAATTTCACCAAAAAGTAACAAAAAAAGAAAGACAATAAATCTCTCCTCTTTTATCCTATATTTAAAATAAATGAAAAATAAGGATTAAAATTTTATTTTTTCTTCAATATACTTTTCTACCTCATCAATTGAAAGGGTAATTTGCTCCATTGTATCCCGATTTCTCAAAGTTACAGTACCATGATTTAAAGTCTCATCATCAACTGTAATACAATATGGTGTACCAATAGCATCTTGTCTCCTATAACGTTTTCCAATACTTCCTGTCTCATCATAAATACACATAAAATACTTACTTAACTTTTCCTTTAACTCCCTAGCATATTCACCATGATACTTCTTCACTAAAGGCAAAATTGCTACCTTATAAGGAGCAAGTGCTGGAAGAAATCCCATCACTTCTCGAACCGTACCATCTCCCAACTCTTCCTCTCGATAACTATCACAAAGAAGAGCAAGAGTAAATCGATCACACCCAACAGATGATTCAATAACATAAGGAATATATTTAGTATTATCCTCAGGATCCAAATACTCTTGAGACACCCCAGAATATTCTTGATGACGACGCAAATCATAATTTGTACGATTATGAGTTCCCCATAACTCTCCCCATCCCATAGGGAATAAATATTCAATATCACATGCCTCTTTAGCATAATGAGCCAATTTATCATGATCATGATATCTTAATTTATCTGTATCAATTCCAAGATCTCGGCAAAAATTCATCGCATACTCTTTATAAAATTTATAAAAACCACTATCTGTTCCCTCTTTGCAAAAGAATTGATGTTCCATTTGTTCGAACTCAATTGTCCTAAAAGTAAAATTTCCCGGCGTAATTTCATTACGAAATGACTTTCCAATTTGACCAATTCCAAAAGGAATCTTTGCTCTCATTGTCCTTTGCACATTCAAAAAGTTAACAAATTCTCCTTGCGCCGTTTCTGGTCTTAAATAAACAAGTCCTCCCTTATCTCCCTTAATTACTCCACGATAAGTTTCAAACATCAAATTAAATTCTCGAATATCGGTAAATTCACTCTTCCCACATTTAGGACACTTAATTGCATGTTCACGAATATAACGAATCATTTCCTCGTCAGTTAAAGTATCCGGATTTACCTCTTTTGTAAAATCCGAAATTAAATTATCAGCGCGATATCTCGACTTACAATTTTTACAATCAACCAAAGGATCTGAAAAACTAGTCGTATGCCCACTGGCTTCCCATACTCTAGGATGCATCAAAATATCCGCATCAATTTCATAACTATTTTTATTCTCTTGAATAAATCTCTTTCGCCACAAATCTTTTACATTATTCTTAAGTCGACTTCCTAATGGACCATAATCCCATGTATTAGCAAGTCCTCCATAAATTTCACTTCCTTGATAAACAAACCCATATTGTTTACAATAATTTACAACTTTTTCCATTGTTAATTTTTCCATAAAATCCTCCTTATATAGAAAAAGAGACTCCTATTCATATATAAGGACGAGTTTCCCCGCGGTTCCACCTTACTTATTCCTAAGAATCTCTCTTTTTCCATCGCTCCATGGACGCCACTCCACATCTACACGTTCATCATTTAAATTTAATTTCATTTTAAATCGAAAAATTCATCCTGTCAATCTTTTTTGAAAAATAATGAAAAAATAACTATTCCTTCACTTCAAAATCTTCTAAAGTACCATTTTCCGTTAAAATTTTATTAACTTTTTCTGTTACTTGATTCAATTTTTCTGAACATTCCTTAGAAAGTTTCATTGCCTCAGTATACTTATCAATTGCTTCATCCAAAGCAACATCGCCTGTCTCTAACTCTGAAACAATAGCCTCTAAACGTTTAATTTTTTCCTCAAAACTTAACTCTTTTTCTTCACCCTTTGCCACCGTTCTCTCTCCTTTCTAGCACATTTGCAATAACTTCACCATTCTTTAATTGAACAGTTAAACACTCACCCTGTGAAACATCCAAAACGCTACTAACAACACCCCTCTTAGTTCGAACAATAGCATACCCTCTTTTTAAAGTATTCATTGGATTTAAAACCATTAACTTTTCCACTAAACCATTCAACTTTTGCTCATGAAATTTATAAAGCAAATCGGGATTATTCAAAATATAATGATTCTTCCATACAAATAAATCAGTCCTCTTATTAGTTAAAATAATTTCCATCTCTTTATTTAATCTCTGATAAAGACTTTGGAAGTATTTTTCTTTCTGAAAATATAATAAACTAGGATTACTTAAAACATAACTATTTGTACTTTTAAACAAACGCAATCTTGTATTTTCAAGAATCTTTTGAATATCTCCATTTATCTTATCTAAAAGCATATCTAATTTTTGCTCTTTAATTTCATAAATATTACTTGGCCTTTTTAAAACATAACTCTCACTCAAACTTTCAAGTTTAGCCTTTTCCAACTGAATCTTTTTTCCAATAGCCTGATAACTTCTAGTTCGCACTTTTTCCAAGTAATCAATAACCGTATTAATATCAACAACAGCCAACTCCGCCGCTGCAGTTGGAGTAGGTGCTCTCAAATCAGCCACAAAATCGGCAATAGTAAAATCAATCTCATGACCAACAGCACTAATAACAGGCACTCTAGAATGATAAATAGCACGAGCAACTACTTCTTCATTAAAAGGCCACAGATCTTCAATCGAACCTCCTCCTCGACCAACAATCAAAGTATCAATATCATAAGTATTAGCAATCTCTATCTTACGAGCAATATCAACTCCAGCATTAGCACCTTGAACTAAAGCCGGAAACAAAATTGTCTCAGCAAGTGGGTATCTTCTTTTTAAAGTGGTTAAAATATCCCGAATAGCAGCACCTGTAGAAGCCGTTACAATGCCAATTCTCTTAGGCATCCGAACAATCTTTCTCTTCCGACTTGCATCAAACAAGCCCTCTAACTCCAACTTCTTTTTCAATTGTTCATAAGCAATATAAAGATTACCAACACCATTTTCCTGCATATCACTAACATAGATCTGATAGCCACCCGTTGCTTCATACACACTAACACGCCCAGTAACCATCACCTTCATACCATCCATTGGCATAAACTTACAATTCTTAACATTACTTTGAAACATAATTGCATTAATTCTACTTCCTTCATCTTTTAAAGTAAAATAATAATGCCCTCTCGTATGTGCCTTAAAATTAGAAATTTCCCCCTTCAAATATACCGTATTTAAATTCACATCTTGCTCAAATTTATACTTTAAATATCGACTAAGCTGTGTAATCGTTAAGTATTTTTCCTTCATTCTTCTTTTACTCTTTCATGATACACTTTATCCAATACCCCATTAATCATCCCAACAACAGGAGAATCAGAAAAACATTTAGCAAGTTCAATTGCCTCATCAATACAAACCTTATGAGGAGTATCTGTATATAACAACTCATAAATAGCAATCTTTAAAATTGCCCCATCAGTAATTCCTAATCTTGAAATATTCCAATTATTCAAATAAAGATTAGCAATATCGATCAATTCTTGATTATGCTCTATAACTCCCATCACCAACTCACGAATAAAAGAAACATCTCCCTCTACTCCTGAAATATTTTTTTCAATAACATCTTCTAAATCATAGTCAATATCTTTTTTTGTAAACAAATCAACTTGATAAAGAATTGCCATTGCTAATACTCTTGAATCATTTCTAGATAATTTCATATTCTTACCTCCAAAATACTGATAAAAATCTCTTCTTTATAAAACAAAAAAACCTTACTTAAGGTTTTTAATTTCTAATTGGTACCAGCCATGGGACTTGAACCCACACACCATTGCTGATAATAGATTTTGAGTCTATCGCGTCTACCATTCCGCCAGGCTGGCATAAAATCAAGAACCAATAACATTATACTATAGAAAAAAATAAAAATAAAGTCTTTCCTTATCTTTTATTCATTTTTTTCATCATTACCGTTCCCCTCTAGCCATCTCTCGCTGAATATCTCTATCTTTAATTGTTTCTCTTTTATCATAATTTTTCTTTCCCTTAACTACCCCAATTAAAACTTTTGCTCTTCCTTTAACAAAGTATATTTTCAATGGCACCAAAGTATAGCCTTCTAATCTAACCTTATCATTTAATTTTTTGATTTGTCTCTTATGCAACAAAAGCTTTCTAGTCCGTTCTTCCTCATGATTAAAAATATTTCCTTTCTCATAAAAAGAAATATGAGTATTCAATAAATAAACTTCCTCTCCGCGAATAATAGCATAACTATCCTTCAAATTCACTTTTCCTAAACGAATAGATTTAATCTCCGTTCCTGTCAAAACAATACCAGCCTCAATCTCATCTTCAATAAAATAATCATAACGTGCTCTTCTATTTAATATTTCCATCTCAATCACCTAAACTCTTTAAAATACTTAATAATATTATATAAAAACTCTTTAAAATAATCAATAAAAATAACAATAATGATAAATTTATAAGAAAAATAATTGACACAAATTAAGAATAATTATATAATATTAATGAATTCAAAGTTACTATGGGTCTATAGCCAAGTGGTAAGGCATGGGACTGCAACTCCCTGATCGTTGGTTCAAATCCGACTAGGCCCTCCAGATTGATAGGAAACTCGAACTTTTCGAGTTTAAGTAATAAATGCTAAC
>CAKPLX010000003.1 GCA_934167785.1 uncultured Bacilli bacterium | reverse complement strand
ATAATTCTGTTCCATCTAATTTTTCTAATCAAATTCAACGAACGAATGGAATTAATTCGAATGCTATTGGTAATAATGACCTTCAAAATAGAAATATGGAATTGAATAATTCTGTTCCATCTAATTTTTCTAATCAAATTCAACGAACGAATGGAATTAATTCGAATGCTATTGGTAATAATAACCTTCAAAATAGAAATATAGAAGTGAATAATTCTGTTTCTAAACAAAACTTGAAAAATGTGAATGTAAGTAATTTGGGTAACTATTCTGTGGTACAGCAGAATTTATATCCGGATAATAATTCTATGATGATGAATAATGTAGGAAATGTTGCTATGACAAATCAGGTGCCAGTACAGTCAAATAATAATAGAGTTTTGTCAAATACAAGAAATTCTATTTCAGGTGGAGTTTCTACTAATAAAAGTATTGTTAATTCAAATAAAATGTTGTATACTAATTCTAGTGTTAATGTAGAGTGAGGTGGTTCTTTTGGAAATTATTTTAATTGGAATTGTGCTTGTATTTATTGTTACTTATAGGGCAAGTAGCGGTAATGGTGTTTATAAGTTTATTAATGAACAATCAAATCGTTTATATGATAAATATGCTCCTTATTCATATAAAGAAATGCGTAATAAAATAAAATCACTAGGACTTGATTATACTCCTAGACAGTATTTTACACAAATTGTTTTATTTGCTGGTGTTGCTGGTATTATTGGCTATTTATATTTTTATAATTTAATTGTATCTATAGTTTATGCAGTTATCGCGGTATTATTTATACCGTACATTACATATCTTCGCTCTAAAAGACAGTATAGTGAGTTTATATTTGAGCAGATTCAAGTTTATGTTACTAATACTATTATGGAATTTGCTACTACTCAGGCATTTATAAAATCACTAGAAGGGGTAGTAGAATCGGGAATTTTAGAAGATCCTGTTCTATCTGATGTAAAAACTATGATTGCTCTTTCGTATGAAAAAGGTGATGTGTATGATTCAATTAATTATATGAATACAAAGTACCCTTACTTTATGGTTAAAAATATGCATCAGTTGTTTTTACAAGTTACTAAAGAAGGTGCTAAAGATACTGAAGAAACTTTTGAGAATATGCTTACTGATATAGATGCTTTGGTTGAAGGAGTTTATCGTGATAGAATGGATCGTTCTGAATTTCATAAACAATTCTTAATATTTGGTGTAGCTTTATATGGAATTGTTATGTTGATTCAATTGCTATTAGGTGTTGATTCTTATCTTGCACTTTTAGATAATACATTAATTGTCATTTTATTACATGTTTTAGTTTTAATTAATACATTATTTCTTTTAAAAGGAGAAAAATATTATAATGAGAATGTGGGGGCAGAATAATGATTGAAATATTTTTAGTGGGTGCTATTGTTCTTTTTATCTTTTTATATACTGGTAAAATTAATTCTAGCAAATTTGTTTCGGATAACAAAGATTTATTTTATCTTTTTAAAGAAAAAGATTATGACTTTTTGCTTTATGCAAAATATGGGGATAAAGTATACGATCCAAATGTTGTTTTTATGAGTAGAATTAGAAATGGAGTTCTTGTTTCTATTGTATTGATTTTTATTTTTATTTCTTCTTTGAATTTTGTTAATATTATGGTTTGTGTATTGTGTGGATTTTTGGTATTTAAAATGCAATATTTGAATTTAAAAAGTTTTTATCGTAATCACTTGAATGAGGTAGATTCTTTGTTACCATATTATTTGAAGGGATTGGAAGTTTTAATTCAGCATTATACTGTGCCAGTTGCTCTTGCTAGAAGTATTGAAGATGCACCAGATGTATTTAAGCCTGGTTTGAAAGCGATGGTAGCAAAAATTGAAGCAGGTGATTCTTCGGTTCAACCTTATATGGATTTTGCAGAAATGTATCCCGTTCGGGATTCTGTTAGGATGATGAGGTTGTTGTATCGTCTTGGTTTAGGTGAACAAGAAAAGAAACATACGCAGTTGATGACTTTTTCAAAAAGTGTTTCAGCGTTGCAACAAAAAGCCAGAGAACAAAAATATAAAAATCGTTTAAATAAGATGGAAAGTATGACGATGGTAATGTTAGTTTGTACAGGTGGTGGAGGAATGGTCTTGTTAGTTGTATCAATGTTAATTTCCTTTACTGCTGTTGCATAGATGATTTAAGGGAGGTGAGATAGATGAAAGAAGCTACAGGTGAATTAAGTATGGTAGTTGTTACTATTTTAGCAATAGCTTTGATTGCAGGTGTTGTTAAATTTTTAGTTCCATTAGCACAAAATTATGTTGGAAACAAATGGGCAAATATTACTTCGCAAGGGTAGTTTTGTTTTTGGTTGAATTATTTTGAAAAGGATATTTTGTAGAGGTGATTGATTATGAGAGACGCATTTGGCAGTACTTTTATGTTTAAATTAATTATAATATTTATTGTTTTTTATGTGTCTTTCATGACGATTGCTGTTAGTTATGCAAAAGTATTTCGAATAAAGAATGGTGTTATTGATATTCTTGAACAATATCAATATAATTCTTCGATTAGAACTGATTGGGATAATATTGTTGTTGGAAAAGTTGATCGTTATTTGGAAAACTTTGCTTATCGATATGGTAATAATAAAGATTTAGAAAGAAATTGTAATACAAGTTATGAGGATGATGATAAATCTGTCAAAAAATTTTCCGAAAATGGTGTTTGCATTGCTCGAACTGATTTGGGGAATGGAGCAGTTTCTTATACAGTTGTTGCCTATTTAGTTATTCAATTTCCTTTTTTTCAGCAAAATTTTGTAATACCTATTACTGGAGAGACGTCAACGATTAAGATTTAATGTAATTGGTGGTGATTTATAATGAAGGATGCTTTTGGTGGTTCATTTGCATTGAGAATAATGCTTACTTTTTTTGTTATTTTTATTTGTTTTATGACAGTTTCAATTACGATATCTAAAACTTTTAGAATAAAGAATACTGTGATTAATATTTTAGAGCGCTCTGATCCTGATAAATTAAATAGAGGTGATGATAGTACTAAAAATAGAATTGATAATTATTTACAAAAAAATGCTTATAGTTATTTTAATAATCAAAATGTGTCTCAAAATTGTAGGAATCAGGGGCAATCTGGAAATGATTATTTATTAACTCAAAATGGTGTTTGTATTGTTACTTATTCAAATAGTACTGCTTCTAGTATTTATTATAAAGTCACTGCTTATATTGTTGTTGATTTTCCATTGTTTCATTTAGGAATTGTAGTTCCTATTAGTGGAGAAACCAAAACAATTTATAGATAGATTGGAGAGAATATTATGAATGTAATCGTTTCAAATTTAAATGCAGAGAAATTTTTGAATTTGGATGTTGATATTATTAAAACGATTAGTGGAGAATTTACTGCTGAGGAGATTGTTCAATCTTTCTCTAATTTTTTCTTTAATCGAATGTTTTTAGATATTACTGCTATTCAAAATTATTCAAACATTGTTAATTTAAAGAAATTATCGGTTGGATTGGATGTTAGTAAAATTATTTTATTCTTATCTAATGATCCTTTAGTTGATAATGATAGCTATATTTCAGGATTAATAAGTATGGGAATTTATAATTTTGCTCATAATGTAGAAGAAATGAAATATTTATATAATAATCCTAATAGTTATAGAGATGTTGCTCATTTACAGAAGATTAATACTCCAGTAAGTATGAGTGTTGAAAAAATAGATACTGGAGTTAGAGTTATTGGGTTCAAAAACTTTACTAGTCATGCTGGTGCTACTTCTTTAATTTATATGTTGAAAAAACAGTTGTCTAAAGATTATTATACTGTTGCTATTGAAGTTAATAAAAAAGATTTTATGTTTTATAATGAGAAGAATATGTTTTCATGTCAAGCAAATGAAGTAAATAATTTGATTGCACAATATAAGGATGCTAATGTTATACTAATTGATTTAAATGATTTAAACCTATCTTTGTGTCATTCTATTTGTGGGGATATTATTTATTTAATGGAATCATCCGTTTTGATGATTAATAAATTAGTAACCTTAGATAATCAATGTTTTGAAAAAGTTATTAATGATAAAATAGTTTTGAATAGGTCTGTGCTTAATCGACAGGATGTTGAACAGCTAGGTAGGGAGGCTGGAATTGCATTTTTTTCTGTTTTTCCTCCTATGAATGATCGAGTAGATAATTCTGAGATATTATTTCCATTTTTAGAAAAATTAAATTTATATAAAAGAGTTTCTTGACTACATAATTTTGTAGTTTTTTTGTTAATTTAATTGAATGATTTAATTTTATAATGTATACTTTAGGAAATAGGTGATGTAAAATGAAGGCAAAGTATCGCTACCGTGTTTTTGGGGTTTTGGCTATTGTTTTTCTTTGTATTGGTCTTACTTATAAGTATTTACAGACTGATACATTTTATATGATTAAATTGGGAGATTATATTTATCATTATGGAATAGATTTTTTAGATCATTATTGTTGGATTACCAAGTTACCTTATACTTATCCACATTGGTTATATGATTTATTTCTTTATTTTGTTTATAATAATTTTGGCTATTTTGGGATTTATGTTAGTACAATTATTCTTTTTATTGCCTTAAGTTTTGTTATTTATTATGTTAATTTAAAATTAACTAAAAATGAATTTTTTTCTATTATTCTTTCTATTATTTGTGTTTTTCAATTATCGATGTTTGCTGTTGCGAGGGCACAGATTATTAGTTTAATTTGTTTTGTATTAGAATTTTATTGGATTAACAGAGTTATTATGACGGGAGAAAAAAAGTATTGTTTTTATTTGTTTTTAGTTTGTATTTTACTTGCTAATGTACATGCTACGGTTTGGCCTTTTTTCTTTATTTTATTTTTACCCTTTTTTGCAGAACATTTAATTTCTTTATTTGACAAAACGCATTTTAAATTACCTTATGAATTTAAATTAAAAATGGAAACTATTCCGCATATAAAAACATTATTATCCACTTTTTTAATTAGTTTATTTTTAGGAATACTTTCTCCTAGTAGAATATGCTATACCTATATATTTAAAATTATGATGGGGGATAGCCAGAAATTTTTGTTGGAACATTTACCATTGACAGTTATTGAACATCCTTTTTTTATTATTTCGATTTTAGTTTTATTAATTATTTTGATTTTTACGGAAACTAAAATCTATTTACGAGAATTATTTATGATTGGTGGTATCACCTTTATGTGCCTTACTTCAACTAGACATTTATCTTTTTTCTATACTATTGTTGTTATTGAGATTGGTATTCTTGGTGTTAGATGTCTAAATGCAAAGAACGATAGAACTTTTGATATTTTGGGAAAAATGTTATTGGAAAAAAATTATTTATATTGTATTTTAATTTTATTTTTAGTTGTTTTTTCTTGTTTTCGATTTTTAGATCATTCTAAAGAAGAGTTTGTTCCAAAAAAAGATTATCCAGTTGGTGCAGTAGAGTATATTAAGAATAATTTAGATTATAAAAATCTAAAAATCTATAATGGTTATGATTATGGGAGCTACTTATTATTTCAGGATATTCCTGTTTTTATTGATGCTAGATGTGATCTATATTTAAAGGAATTTAACGGAATGAGTTATAGCATTTTTGATAAAATGGAGAAGATATCAAAAAACTATGAAAAAGAATTTCAAAAGTTAGATGTAAGTCATATTTTGATATCCAAAAAAGAAATTTTATTTCTTATTTTAGATAAGGATATTCATTATAAAACTTTATATGAGGATAAGAGTTTTATTTTGTTTGAAAAAGTTATTTAATCATGTAAAAAACAGTCGTTGACTATTTTTTACCGGGTTTAATTCATCGATGCTCTGCATCGTGATATATCGTGATATAATAAATAAAAAAGAAAGAGGTGTATTTTCTATGAGTGAATATATTCATAAAAGGCACAATGTATCAATCTTATTATATCACTATGTGTGCCCTGCAAAATATGGGAGAGTAATTTTTGATGATTCTGTTGATAGAGTTTTGGTTCAAACTTGTAAAGAAATATCCAAGCGTTATGAAATAAATATAGTTGAAATTGGTACTGATGGTGATCATGTCCATTTTTTGATACAGGTTGTTCCATCATTATCGCCCACAATGATTGTAAGAATAATAAAAAGTATTACTGCGAAAGAAATATATAGACTATGTCCTCAGGTTAAAAAGAAATTGTGGGGTGGTAATGTATGGAGCGCAGGATATTTTGTCAGTACGGTTGGCAAGAATGAGAATGAACAGCAAATCAAAAATTACGTTAGAAATCAAGGAAAAGAGTATACCAAAATTCATAGAGGACAATTGAAATTATTTGACTAAGGGCATACAAGATACTCCGTGGCTCTGCCGTGGGGAGGTTCATTTCTTTAAATTCATTAATTATTTATTATATTTTGCGTCATTTTAATATTCATTATTTTTTGGCAAATTTTTTTGCTTATATTTTTTCTTGTTTTGTGGCATATGGTATTCACAAAGGGTTTGTATTTAAAAGTAATAAGGGGAGTAAAAAGAGGTATTATGCAGTTTATTTGTCTTCTTTTTTTATTAATATGATTTGTATTTATTTGTGGGTTGATGTTTTGCATATTTCTAATAGAATTGCGCCATTATTAACTTTATTTTTTACTGTTCCTTATAATTTTTTATTTAGCAAATATTGGACTTTTAAAAGTTGTAATAAAACTTATTCTCATACTTTTGTTATTTGTGCTTATGGAGAATGTTGTTACCTAGAGGAATGTATTTTGTCGTTATATCATCAAACTATTTCTTCAAATATTATTATTGTGACTTCAACAGATAATCAATTTATTAGACTTTTGGCAAATAAATATCAAATTAAATTATATGTTCGTCGTGGAAAAAGTGACATTCAAGATGATTGGAATTTTGGGTATAGAAAAGCAAAAACTGATTTAGTTACTATTGTTCATCAAGATGATATTTATCAAAAAAACTATTTGGAAGAAATTTTAAAATTTTATAAAAATTTTGATAATGTTTTATTTGTTTGTACGGATTATTGTATTTTGAAGAATGGAATGATTATGGAAGATTTAAATGGGAAAGTTAAAAAAATTTTGAAACTACCTTTACGTTTTTCTTTTCTTAATAATTTGAAATTTTTTAAAATTTTCTCTTTAGCTTTTGGGAGTAGTATTAATTGTCCATCGGTTACTTATAATAAGTTATTACTTGGTAAAAAAGATATTTTTACTTCTGAACTTAAGTTTTCGTTAGATTGGGATACTTTTTTAAAATTTGCTAAGCAAAAGGGAAGAATTGGCTATATTAGTAAAAATTTAATTTTTTATAGAATTCATAATCATGCAACAACGGTAAAATTTATTAATAGTGATTTGCGAAAAAAGGAAGATATTATTATGTTTTCTAAAATTTGGCCTAGTTTTATTGTAAAAATAATTATGATGTTTTATGTTAAAGCGAATAGTGTTTATGATGATGTGAGAAATGTTAAAGATTAGGAGAAAGTAATTATGAATAAAAAATTTAAAGTTTATCTCATTCTCTTTTTGAGTGTTTTTATTGTTAGTTTTTTGTATAAAGTTTTTTGGATTCCTATTACTGGAGATGAAATTTGGAATTATGGGTTTAGTTATAATATTTCAAAGGGAATGATTATTTATCGTGATTTTAATTGTTTGCAAACGCCACTTTATTTTTTCATTAGTAGTTTTTTTATTAAAATATTTGGAAATTATTTGGTTAGTGTTCATTTATTTGATTGTATTTTAATTTCTTTTTTAATGATTTTGCTTTATAAAAGTATTGGGTTATATAGAAGTATTTTGTTATATACTGTTATTATTTTTAATTATTTTACAACTTATAGTTATTTTTGTATGTTTTTATTGTTTATTATTATTTATTTGTTAGATAATAAAAGAGAGGTTAATGATGATATTATTTCTTTTCTTGCAGGGCTTATTTTAATATCAAAACAAAGTATTGGTATTCTTATGTTGGTTCCTATTTTGTTTTATCATAAGAAAAAAATTCGAAGTTTGATTATTTATTTTATTCCTTTTTTGTGTGTTAGTGTTTATCTTTCTTTTCATGGTGCATTTTTTGACTTTATTAATTATGCCTTTTTAGGAATGATCGATTTTAATGAAAAAAATAAACTTTTAACAGTTTACTTTGTTTTAGAGGTATTTTGTTGTATTTATTTGCTTGTTAAATTATTTAAGTGTAAGTTTATGGATAGAAAATACTTATTTATTTTGATGTTTCAAGTTAATGCTTATCCTATTTTTGATATTTCACATTTTATTATTCCCTTTATTCCTGTTATGTATTGTATTTTGAGAGATATTCGTTTTGAAAATTTGCGGTTATATTATCGGGGGTTAGTAATGGTTTTGTTTTTAGCTTTTCCTGCTATTTATGTTATTAAATCTTTTCTATGTTATGATTATGTTGTTAGCTTTGATAAAAGTAACTATTTATATTTGAGAAATAAGGGAGATGTGAATAATGTTTTGAAAAAGGAATCTGGGGTAGTAAAGAAATATTATGGAGAGTATGATTATTCCTTTTTTATGACAAGAAATAGTTATGCAATTAAACTTTATAATAATATTCCTATTGGTCAATATGATTTGTTGTTAAATGGTAATATGGGTTATCATGGGAGTGAAAGAATTGTTAGGGAAATAGGGGATATTTGTAAAAAGAAGACTTGTGTATTTTTTGTTGAGGATATGTCTTCAGAAAAAGATGGACAATTTAGTAAAAAAATTTATTCTTATGTTTTAGATACTTATTCAAAGATTGCTGGTAATGATAGTTTTTGGATTTATGATAATTTGGATATGTTAGTTAAGGATGATGAGTATGAGTAGTCGAGAGTTTAGGAAGATTGTTTTTATTTTTGTGATTGCGTTTATCATTAGTTTTCTTTATAAAATTTTTGTTTTACCTTTAAATGGAGATGAAATTTGGTGTTATGGGTTTAGTTATAATATTGTGAAGGGATTGGTAATTTATCGTGATTTTAATGTTATGGTTACACCGTTTTATTTTTTTCTTAGCAGTTTTTTTATTCATGTTTTTGGAAATTATTTAATTAGTATTAATTTGTTTGATTGTATATTAATTGGTTTTTTAGCTATTATTTTATATAAGCGATTGGGATGGTATAAGTTATTATTGTTCTTTCCAATTATGATTATTTATTATTTTCCTTCCTATAATTATTTTTGTATGTTCTTATTATTTATTATTATTTATTTGTTAGATAAAAATGATGGGGAGTATTGTGATTTCGTTTCTTTTCTTGCGGGGCTTATTTTAATATCAAAACAAAGTGTTGGTATTTTGATGTTAATTCCTGTTTTATTTTATAGTAAACGAAAATTTAGAAGTTTGTTTATTTATTTTATTCCTTTTGTTATTGTTAGTGTTTATCTTTTTTCTCAGGGAGCTTTTTTGGGGTTTATTAATTATTGTTTTTTAGGAATGGTAGATTTTGGAGAAAGTAATCGCGAATTTAGTATTTTCTTTCTATTAGAAGTTTTGTTATGTTTTTATTTGGTGATTCGACTTTTTAAGGAAAAATTTAGAAATAAAAAATATTTATTTATTTTGATGTTTCAGATTAATTCTTATCCTATATTTGATGCTGGACATTTTGTGGTATGTTTGCTTCCTGTTGTTTATTGTATTGTAGAGAATTTTGATATAATGAAATTACGACTTTATTATCGCTTCCTTTTAATGAGTGTTGTTTGGCTAATTTTTCTTTTTTTTGTTTTTAAGACAATTTTTATGCTAGATTATAATATTGATTTGAATAAAGAAAAATTTTGGTATTTGCGAAATAATAATGGTGGATGGTATGGAATAGAGAAAGAGTCAAAGGTGATAAAAGATTATGTTTATCAATATGATAACTTTTTTATTATTGGTGTTAGTAGTTATACAATAAAACTTTATAATGATATGCTTATTGGGAGGTATGATTTATTATCGAATGGTAATTTGGGATATCATGGGGATATAAAAATTATTAAGGAGATTGATCAGATTTGTAGGGATAAAACTTGTGTCTTTTTTGTTGAGGAACAGAAGTTTGAAAAGTATAGTCAATTTAATGAAAAAATTTATGATTATGTTTTAAATAATTTTCATAAAATAGGAGGAAATGATTACTTCTTTGTTTATGATAATAAAAGTACTTAGTTGGTTCTTGGTCTTTTAGAAAGTGCTTTCTAAGTATTTTATTTTTTTTTAATTCATGGTATACTTAGTATAAGTAAAGGGAGGAATTATGAGAAAGAGAATAATTATAGAGGATTCTAATAATCCAAAGAGAAGTCCTTTTCATCAATTGGTTAGTAATAAATTTTTTGAGTGGTTGCTTTATATGTTTGGTTATACATTAGTGTTGATTACAGTTTCGGTTTTGTTTCAAAAATATTTTTATATTAATTCTGATTATTTTGGAATTTATGCTTTTTTAGCATCAATTATTATTTATATTTTGAATCAGACAATAAAACCTATTTTGGTTTATGTTACTTTGCCAATTACGGCACTTACAATGGGGTTATTTTATCCAATTATTAATGTTTGTATTTTATATTTGGCTAGTTTTCTTCTTGGTAGTAATTTTCAAATTCATGGGTTTGTTTTGCCATTTTTGATTGCAATTATTATATCTATTTTGAACATGTTTATGGAAGGTATGATTATTAAGCCTATTATTTATAAAGGAAGAGAGAGTAAATGAGTAGAGTTTTGGTGCAGATTGGTCCTCTTACTATTTATTGGTATTCTTTTTTGATTTTGGTTGCTGTTCTTGTTGGTTACCAGATTGTGGTTAGTTATAGTAAAAGAATAGAGTATAAGACTAGTGAAATTATGGATATGGTTTTATATTTGGTGATTTGGGCAATTATTGGGGCTAGAATTTATTATGTTGTTTTTAATTTTTCTGAATATCGTGATGATTTACTTTCTATTTTTATGATCTGGAAGGGTGGACTTGCTATTTATGGTGGAGTAATTGCTGGTATTCTTTATATTTTTTATTATTGTAAAAAGAAGAGTTTAAATTTCATTCGAGTTTTGGATATTTATTCTTTATCCTTACTGCTTGGACAGGCTATTGGTCGATGGGGAAATTTTTTTAATCAAGAAGCTTACGGTGGAAAGACAACTTTGGAGGCATTAAAAGGAATGCATTTACCTCATTTTATTATTGAGGGGATGTATATTGATGGTTTTTATCGACAACCAACTTTTTTGTATGAGTCTATTTGGTGTTTAATTGGGGTATTGATATTGTTTCAAATCCGGAAAAAATATAGTAATAAAGTTGGACAACAAGTATCCTTTTATTTGGTATGGTATGGTATAGGAAGATTTTTTATTGAAGGTTTAAGAAGTGATTCTTTGTATTTTTATTCTTTTAGAATTAGTCAGATTGTTTCTGTTGTTATGGTAGTCATTGGGACTGCTTGGTTAATTCTTTTAAGGAATAAGGGACGTGGTAAAAAAGAAGTGATAGGAGGTAAAGATGGTAGAATATAAAGTAATTATTATAGGGGCAGGGATTAGTGGAATGTCTTGTGCTCTTTATTTGAAAAGGGCAGGTATTTCTACTTTGATGATTGAAAATAGTGCTCCTGGTGGTCAGTTAAATAAAATTAGTACAATAGAAAATTATCCTGGATATGAAGAAGTGAATGGGACGGATTTGGCGATGAATTTATATTCACAGATTAGTAATATTGGGGTTGATTATGTTAGTGAAGAAGTTCAAAAAATTGATTATGATAAGAAGTTATTAGTGACGAATTTGAATACTTATTCTTTTGATTATTTGGTTTTTGCAACTGGAAGAAGAGAACGTTTACTTCATCTTGATCATGAAGAGGAGTTGTTGGGTAGAGGGATTAGTTTATGTGCTACTTGTGATGGGGCTTTATATCGTGGACGTGATGTTATGGTTGTTGGTGGTGGAAATAGTGCTGTTAGTGAAGTGCTTTATTTGGCTAATCTTTGTCAACATGTTTATTTGGTTGTACGAAAAAATACTTTAAGGGCAGATAATATTTTAAAGGATAGGCTTTCTTTAAAGGATAATGTTATTTTTTTACCTGATGAGGAGATTGAGAAATATTTATATGATTCTAAAAAAGTGAATGGTGTTTTATTAAAGAGTGGTAAAAAGGTATCGGTTGATTGTGTCTTTTTAGCTATTGGATTTATCCCTAATAGTGAATTGTTTTTCGGGGAAAAAAAGAATGGCTATATTGTTGTTGATTGTCATGGAAGAAGTAGTATGGATCATGTTTATGCTTGTGGGGATGTTGTGTTTAAAGAAATTTATCAACTTATTACTGCAAGTTCTGATGGGGTAATGGTTGCTAGTGATATTATTAAAAAATGTATAAGGATGTGAAGTTTATGTTTCAAAAAGGATTTAATTTAAGTACAATATTGATGGGAATTTTGTATTTTGTTCTTGGTGTTGTATTTATCGCTGCTACGGATGAATTGTTAAAAACTTTTAATTATATATTAGTTTGTATTTGTGCAATTATTGGGGTTATTCAGATTCTTTCTTTTTTTCTTGAAAAAGAGTATCAGAAGAATAATTATACTGCTTTGTTAATTGGGGTGGTGTTTATATGGGTGAGTTTAATTTTGTATGTATATTATGGCTTTATGATTAATATTTTACCAATTTTATTTAGTTTGTATTTATTTGTGATGGCTGTAGAGATGTGGGTAAGGTATGTTTCTTTGAAGGAATTTGTTTTCGTTAAAAGAGGAAAATATTTAATTTTAGGTTTTTTAGCAGTTATTGTTGGATTACTATTAATTTTTAATCCGGGGAGTGTAATTTTAACGTATTTGAAAGTTACAGGAGTTTATTTAATTTTGGTTGCATTATTATATTTTATGGAATGCTTTCGTTTTGGTAGAGAAAAGAAGTGAAATTCTTTAAATAGTTGAATAGGAATTTTATGAATGAATATGATTTAGTAAGACATGCTATGTCTTTTTTTTGTTTACTATAAAGATAGCGAACAAATGTTCTTTGTGTGTTGACTTTGATATTAGAAAATGATAAAATCTATGATATGTATGTCAAAGAGAAAGAGGGGGATAAAATGAAAAAATTTGTACCAAAAATGTATCAAAAAAGTATTTATGAAATAGATTATAAAGCTTTAAAAAAAAGAGGGATTCGTTTACTTTTGTTTGATTTAGATAATACTTGTGTAGGATATCATGAAAAAATGCCTACGATGGAATTAAAGAAGTTATTTAAAAAGTTGGAAAAACTTGGATTTATAGTAATAATTTTTTCTAATGCACCGAAGAAAAGGTTAGTTCCTTTTCAAGAATTGGGTGTAATTTGTCATCATTCTTCTATGAAACCTTTTACTTATCATTTTAAGAGAGTAATGATGAAATATAAATTTTCCAAAGATGAAGTATGTATTATTGGTGATCAATTGTTTACTGATGTTTGTGGAGGAAATCGAGTTGGAATTGTTACTTGTTTAGTTGATCCTATTACTGATGAAGATTTTATCTTTACAAAAATTTTTCGTGCTATGGAAGGATTTGTTTTCTTTTCTTTAGCAAATCGTAATATTTTAAAAAAGGGGCGGTATTATGAGTAAATGTAAGGGATGTGGTATTTTATTACAAGATACTTCACCTTTAGAAGTGGGTTATACCATGAATATGGAAAGTCTTTTTTGTGAGAGATGTTTTCGGTTAAAACATTATGGAGAATATCAAGGGGTTTCACTTAATAATTTAGATTATGAGAAGATTATTCAAAAAATTCCTTCTCAAAGTTTAGTTTTATATGTCACTGATATTTTGTCTCTTGAAGTTGATTTTATTGATTCATTTGAAAAAGTTCTTTTGGTTGTTACCAAAAGAGACATTATGCCTAAGAGTTTGATAGACGATAAGATAAAAGAATATTTTTTAAAGAAATATCCTAATATTTTAGATGTTTCTGTGGTTAGTAGTATTAAAAATTATGGCCTTGATTTATTGTATAAACAAATTCTTACTTTTGGCAATGATTTGGTGTATTTGGTTGGGAATACAAATTCAGGAAAAAGTACCCTTTTAAATCAGTTGATTCATGATTATAGTGAAAGTAAAGGAGAAGTTACTACTAGTATGTATCCTTCTACGACTTTAGATGAGGTAGAGATTAAATTTCCTGATTTTACCCTTATTGATACTCCCGGTTTGTTAGGAAAAGGAAATTTGGTTCATCATTTGGGAAAAAAAGAATTAAAAATGGTGACACCTAAAAAAGAAATTCGTCCTAAAAGTTGTCAAGTTGAGGGAAAGGGAAGTATTTTAATTGGTCCTTTTGTGCGAATGGATTATGAAAGTTTATCTAGAAGTAGTTTTGTAATTTATGTTTCTAATGCAGTTCCAATAAGATTTGCTAATTATTTAAAGGATACTTATCGTGAAAATCAGATGAGTAAGTATTCTGTAAAAAAAGGAGAAGAAATTGTTGTTCCAGGTCTTGGTTTTATAAAGTTTATGGGAAATTTTAATATTACTTTGTATTTACCAGATGAGGTAGAGGCAAGGGTAAGGGAGAGTTTTATTGCGTGAAGAGTATAGAAGATGTGAGAATGATTAATGTGGTTACACTTGCTTATTTAGGAGATGCTATATATGAGGTGTATATTCGGGAGTCATTAATTCAACTTGGGATTGCACATGTTGAAGAATTACAAAAAAAGGCTGTTTTATATGTATCTGCAAAAGGACAAGCTAGTTTATTAAGAAAATTGTTAGAAGAAAATAAGTTAACGGAAGAAGAAATTGAAATTGTTAAACGAGGAAGAAATTATAAAAGAAGTAGTCATCCGAAACATACAGATATTTTAACCTATAAATTATCGACTGGTTTTGAGGCTTTGGTTGGCTATTTATATTTATCTAAAAAAGAAGATAGATTAAGAGAAATATTTAGTAATATTGAGGTGAAATAATGTATATCTATGGAAAAAATGTCGCAAGAGAAAAGTTAAAAAGTGGTGAAGAAATTTTAAAGATTTATTTGAGTCAAGGATTTCGTGATGAAGAAATTATGCAATTAATTCATTCTCGAAGGATTAAGTTTTGTTTTTTAGATAGTAAAATTATGGATAAAAAAGTAAAAGGTAATCATCAAGGAATTATTTTGGAATCTCCAGAAGTTAATACTTATTCTTTGGATGATTTATTAAAAAGTGTTCAAGATAATAATAGAGCACTTATTGTTATGTTGGATCATTTAGAGGATCCTCATAATTTTGGTGCAATTATTCGTACTTCTGAAGCTTTAGGTGTGGATGGTATTATTATTCCAAATGATCGAAGTGTAACAGTTAATTCAACTGTAGTAAAAACTTCAGCAGGAGCAATTAGTTATATGAAAATTGTTCGGGTGGCAAATTTAAATAGTACTATTTCTAAATTAAAAAAACATGGGTTTTGGATTGTTGGTACGGATATGGACGGTGTAGATTATGACAAAATAGATTATTGTTCAAAGATTTGTCTTATTATTGGGAATGAAGGCAAAGGAATATCTGATGTGGTTAGAAAGAATTGTGATTTTGTAGCTAGTATTCCCATGACTGGAAAGATCAATAGTTTAAATGCTTCGGTTTCCTGTGGAATTGTTTTGTCTGAAATTGTTTTATCAAGGAGGCGGCGATGAAAGATTTAAATGATTATGAACTTGTTAGTTTAGCACAAGAAAATAATGAGGAAGCAGGAGAAATTTTATATACTAAATATCGTCCTTTAATTCAGAAATTGTGTCATAAGTATTTTAAGTATGTTCAGAATAAAGGAATAGAATTTACGGATTTGGTTCAGGAATGTACGATTGGTTTTGAGGAAGCTGTTTTAAGGTTTAATGAAAATGATAATACTAGCTTTTATACTTTTGTGACAGTTTGTATGGAAAGACAATTAATGAGTGAGGTAACTAAACAAAATCGAGATAAACATAAATTTTTGAATGAGGCTGTTCCTCTTGAGTCAATTGATAGTGATAGCGATATTAATTTGATTGATTATATTGAGGATAATCGTAATAATCCAGAGCGGGGGTTGTTATTGGATGAAGATTTTAAGGAATTGTATTTAAAAATTGTTGGTAAATTGACAGATTTTGAAGAGTGTGTTTTTCGACTTAAATTGCAAAATTTTGATTATCGGGAAATTGCTGGTATTTTAGATCGGGATCAAAAGAGTATTGATAATGCAATTCAAAGGATTCGCTTAAAGATTAAAAATATTATTTAGAAGAGATGGTTTTATAGATTGGGGTGTTTAAGGATATGGATAAGATTATTGTTAAAGGTGCTAGAGTTAATAATTTAAAAAATATTGATGTAGAGATTCCTAAAAATAAATTAGTTGTAATTACAGGTGTTAGTGGTTCGGGGAAGAGTTCACTTGCTTTTGATACGATTTATGCTGAAGGTCAAAGACGTTATGTTGAATCTTTATCTGCTTATGCTAGACAGTTTTTGGGAAATACAGAGAGAGTAGATGTAGATAGTATTGAGGGATTGTCTCCATCTATTAGTATTGATCAGAAAACTACAAATAATAATCCAAGAAGTACTGTTGGTACAGTTACAGAAATTTATGATTATTTAAGACTTCTGTTTGCTCGAGTTGGTGTTCCTTATTGTCCAGAGCATCATATTCCTATAACGAGTCAAAGTATCGAGGAAATGGTGAATAAAGTTCTTAGTTATGATGAGGGAACCAAAATCATGATTGCTGCATTGATTGTTAAAGGAGAAAAAGGAACTCATAAAGAGACCTTGGATCGTCTTAGACGTGAGGGATATGTTCGGGTAAAGATCGATAGTGAAATTTATGATTTGTCTACAGAAATCGTATTAGATAAAAACAAAAAACATACTATTGCTGTTATAATAGATCGTCTTATTGTTAAGGATTCTATTCGAAGTCGTCTTTATGAGGCTATGGAAGTTGCTACTAATTTGGGAAAAGGAAAAGTTATTGTTGATGTTGTTGGTAAGGGAGAAGTTTTATTTAGTGAGAATTTTGCTTGTCCTTATTGTGATTATTCTTTAGAAGAGTTAGAACCCCGTATATTTTCTTTTAATGCACCATATGGGGCTTGTCCTACTTGTAAAGGACTTGGTGTTCAATATAAAATTGATGTTGATTTGGTGATTCCAGATAAAAATAAATCAATTAATGAAGGGGCTATTACGACAATTAGTGTAGATGATGATAATAATATTATCATGACTCAACTTCGAACGGTTAGTGAGCGTTACGGTATTTCTTTGGATAAGAAAATTAAGGATTTAAAAAAACAAGAATTAGATATTATTTTATATGGTTCTCCTGATGTTTTAGAATATCATTATATTTCAAAAAATGGAAATACTAGAGTTTCTCGTGATTATTTTGAAGGAATTATTACCAATTTAGAGAGAAGATATATTGAAACAAAGAGTGGTTGGATTAGAGAATGGATTGAACGATTTATGATGGAACTTCCTTGTCAATGCTGTGGTGGTTCAAGACTTAAACCTAGTGTTTTATCCGTTCTTGTTAATGGAAAGAATATTTTTGAAGTAACGAATTTATCTGTTCGGGATTTAAGAAAATTTATTGGAGCGTTATCTCTTTCTAAAGAACAGGCTGAAATATCAGAAATTTTAGTTAAAGAGATTTTATCAAGATTAGATTTTTTAATGAATGTAGGACTAGATTATTTAACTTTATCTAGAAGTGCTGGTACTTTATCTGGTGGAGAAAGTCAAAGAATTCGTCTTGCTACTCAGATTGGTTCAAGATTAACAGGTGTTTTATATGTCCTTGATGAGCCTAGTATTGGACTTCATCAAAGGGATAATCGTAAGCTTATTGATTCATTACTTAAAATGAGAGATTTAGGAAATTCTTTGATTGTAGTGGAACATGATACGGATACAATGTTAGCTGCTGATTATTTGATTGATATTGGTCCTCTTGCGGGAGATAATGGGGGA
This sequence comes from uncultured Bacilli bacterium, assembly GCA_934167785.1. The sequence continues at coordinate 30,564 of CAKPLX010000003.1, read as the reverse complement.
TTGGTAATGGCATGTGGAACACCAGAAGAAGTGATGAAGGATGAGAATAGTTTGACGGGTAAGTATTTGACCGGAGAATATAAAATTGAAGTTCCTTCAAAAAGAAGACGGGGAAATAAAAAATACTTAACTATTAAAGGTGCTAAGGAACATAATTTAAAAAATATTAATGTAAAAATTCCTCTTGGAACGTTTACTTGTGTAACGGGGGTTAGTGGCTCGGGGAAGAGTACTTTAGTGAATGAAATTTTATATAAAGCTCTTGCTAATCATTTGTATCATTCGAAGGAAAAACCTGGGAAATATAAAGAAATTAAAGGACTAGAAAATATTGATAAAGTGATTCAGATTACGCAAAATCCAATTGGTAGGACACCAAGGAGTAATCCTGCAACTTATGTTGGCGTATTTGATGATATTCGAGATATTTTTGCAGAGACAAAAGAAGCTAAGATAAGGGGATATGATAAGGGAAGGTTTTCCTTTAATGTAAAGGGTGGAAGATGTGAAGCTTGTTGGGGAGATGGCGTTAAAAAAATTGAAATGCATTTTTTACCTGATGTTTATGTTGCTTGTGAAGTATGTGGTGGTACTAGATATAATCGAGAGACTTTGCAAATTAAATATAAGGATAAAAATATTTATGATGTTTTAAATATGCGGGTTGATGAAGCTTTAAAGTTTTTTGAGAATCATGCAAAAGTTAGAAATAAATTGCAGGTTCTTCATGATGTAGGACTTGGCTATGTTGAGTTAGGACAATCTGCACCGACTTTATCTGGCGGTGAGGCTGCTCGAGTAAAGCTTGCTAAAGAGTTACAAAAGAAAGCAACGGGGAAAAGTTTATTTATTTTGGATGAACCTACTACTGGGCTTCATTCTCATGATATCAAGAAATTATTAAAAATATTAGAAAGAATTGTTGATAATGGCGATACTGTTCTTGTTATTGAACATAATTTAGATGTTATTAAGGTTGCTGACTATATTATTGATTTGGGACCTGAAGGTGGAGATATGGGTGGTAATATTGTTGCTACGGGTACTCCTGAGGCGGTTAGTCAGGTTGAAGGTTCTTATACGGGGGAATTCTTAAAGGAAATACTTGAAAAAGATAAATCTTAGAGGATTCTCTTTTTTGAGAAAAAAAGCGAAAGTACAGAAGAGAAATAAGGGATTTTAATGAAAGAAATATTAAGTTATTTAAATTATTTACAAGTAGTAAAGAAATATTCTAATTGCACTATTTTAGGGTATCGTGAAGATTTAATGGAGTTATATGATTTTAAGAATGATATTTTGCATTATGAGGAGAAAGATGTGCAAGATTATTTGGAATATTTGTATGCAAAAAGGTTATCTAGAAATTCAATTTCACGTAAACTTAGTTCGATTAGAAGTTTTTATCACTATTTAGAAGATGAAGGGAAAAAAATTAATAATTATTTTAGTGAAGTACCTAATCCTAAAAGAAGTAGTTTATTACCAAAATATGCTAAAGATAATGATTTAGAAAAGATGTTTCATGCTTTTCCTTTGGATGATGCTTTAGGGCAAAGAAATACCTTATTATTAGAAATGCTTTACGCGACAGGAGTTCGGGTTAGTGAATTGGTTAGTATTCGAGTATCTGATATTAATTTGTATGATAAGACTATTCATATTTTAGGAAAGGGACGAAAAGAGAGAGTGGTTTTTTTTGGAAGTTATTGTGAGGATATTTTAAGACTTTATTTGTCTGATGGTTATAAAATACTGAATCAGAAAAAAAGTGAATATTTATTTTTGAATAAAAATGGTGGTGTGTTGTCAGGAAGGTATGTCAGGAAGGTTATTGATGATGCTGTTTTCAAATGTGGAGTAGATTATCATATTTCTCCTCATACATTAAGACATACATTTGCTACAGATATGCTTAATCAGGGTGCTGATTTAATGACAGTGAAAGAGCTACTTGGTCATAGTTCGGTTAATACAACAGGGATTTATACTCATGTTAGTAATGAAAGATTAAAGCAAGTTTATGAATTTGCTCATCCTCGTGGAAAGGAATAGATAGATTTAGAACTTGATCACTTTAGATAGAATGAAGATTGTTATTAATTTTTTTATTAATTGTAAAAATTAATTTTACATTAACTTGAATTTTTCTCTATGTTCTATGAATTTTTTGACGATAATTATCATTAAGTAAATTTGATGCTTTTATTTATGAAAAATAAAATTGGTAAAATGACTTGCTTTTTTTTCATTTTTATATTATGATGATAATGGCATAAGAAATTATGCTCACTCCGTACGAAATAAAATGTAGGAGTGTATTCAACCAAAACCCCCTGAAATTCCCCTCGAGAGAGGGGAATACTTTTGTTTATAAGGGAAATATGATTTTTTGCGTATAATTAGTAGTTAATCAAATGGGTGCAATTATTTTGCACCCATTTTTAAGCATTTTTAATAAGTATGATTATTCTTGGTTTAACCAATATTTTGATACTGTTTTAAATTTATCACATCTATTACAGTAAATAGTTGATACTTTTTGTTTAGTTTTTAGTTCTTTATGCTTTGCTTTTCCTACCATTTCATCATAAATGAAATCAGGTATAGTTTCTTCTGATTCACAATTTAAGCATATGCTTTTTATATCTGGAATATATGGACCTATGTCATCTATCCATTCGCCCAATTCATCTATTTTAAATTCGAAATCTTCATTTATGATACTTCCTCTGTTCAACATACACTTTCTGTGTATACCATTATAGTATCAAAATTTGGGCATTTTAGTGGATCGATATTAAAAGAAATTTGTATATTAATCTCCATTTATTAATAGCTCTTTTTAATTCAATAGATTTTTTATAAAAACTTGTAATGATTCTTTTTATTTACAATTGGAAAATTATAAGGATGATTAATTTTATAATTATTCCAAGCTGATGGCTCAGAATATTTTTTATTTCTATCTATTTCTCTTAAAATAGTAGAATGACTTCTATATGATTCTTTAGCAATTTGATTTATGAATTTATTTTCATTTAATCCATCTTCGATATTTTTTCTATCCTCATAAGACAGATGAGAATAATTTGCCATTTTCAATACTTCTTTAACAAACAAATTGCTTAAGAAGATATTATATATGTTTTCAAAACTTATTGCATATTAATTGTGCACTTTCAATAAAAATTTACAAAAATTATTGAAGTATTATTTTATTTTAATAAAATACTGAGAATTTTGAATTTTTATGATATAATTGACTGGATGTAGAAATATCGGGAGGTCAAATGTAATGAATAGAAAACCAATTATAAAATGGGCTGGTGGTAAAGAGAAAGAATGGCCAATAATAAAAAAAAATTTGCCTAAAAATTTTGATAGATATATTGATCCTTTTGTTGGAGGAGGGGCTGTTTATTTAAATGTTAATTGTAAAACTTCGATTATTAATGATAAATCAGATGAATTAATGTTATTGTATGACATGATAAAAAAGGGAAATGAAGAGTTTTATAAATCTCTAAATGAGATTAATAAAAATTGGTTATTGCTGGAGGAAATTATTGAAGATAGTAATGATGAATTGCTTAATATTTATTCTGAGTATAAGAAGACCCCTTTATTATTAGATGATCTGATTAATGAATATATGGATAATCATGATAAGGAATTAGGTCATTTATTGAGGAATGAAGTGGATATTAATTTGTATAATTTATCTGTAGAATTTAAACGAAATTTAAGAGCAAAGTTGTCTAGAATGTATAAAATAGAAAAGACAAAATGTGAAATGTGTTCTATGGATGTAATGAATAATATTGAAACAGCTTTTAAGAGTGCTTATTATATGTATTTTAGGTATTTGTATAACAATAGGTTAAAATTAAAATTAAGTGATGAATTTTATTGTGCGGTATTTTATTTTATAAGAGATTATTGTTATGCTGCAATGTTTAGGTATAATGCTAATGGTGAATTTAATGTTCCTTATGGTGGGATAAGTTATAATCGTAAAGATTTTAGTAAAAAAATAGAATATTTATCTTCAGATGATTTGAAAGAGTATTTAAAAAATACAGAGTTGTATAGTTTAGATTTTGAAGATTTTTGTGATAAAATTGATTTAAATGAAAATGACTTTTTATTTTTAGATCCACCTTATGATACTGAATTTTCCACTTATGCAAAAAATGTTTTTGGTAAGGAAGATCAAATTCGATTGGCTTCGTATTTGAAAACGACAAAGGCTAAGTTTATGTTGATTATAAAAAATACAGATTTTATATATAATTTGTATAAAGATAGTGGCTTTATTATTAAATCTTTTGATAAAAAGTATTTGGTTAGTTTTATGAATAGAAATGATAAGGCTACTGAACATCTTTTGATAACTAATTATGATGATAAGGATGTGATTTATGAAGAATGATATTGCTATTGCTATTAATAATATTTTGAGTGCAACAAAGGGAAAAAAATATGCTTCATTATCTGAAATTTATAAAGAAGTGTCTAGAATTAGAAATTGTGAGCAAGATCGTATATTAGAAGCACAGATTAGAGCACGATTGCAGGAACATTGTTCAGAGTATAAAAATTATAATGGAAAAGAAGATTTATTTGAAACATATTCATTTAATTCTGGTTTATGGAAAAATAAAATTACTGGTGAGAGAGAAATTAAAAAATATGTTTTTCAGATTTTAAAAGAATTCCCTGGAATTGATATTACTAATTTGCAGAGCATTTTGTTAAGTATTTTGGAAAAAGAAGGAAATTTGACTTTTGCTGATCGTTTAGAAAGTAAAACTCGACCCGGTGAAATGAAGATAGAACAAATTATAAGGAATTTTGTTTCTCATAAGAATAGTTATAAGGATTCTATAGATTATGTGGTTGATGATAGTGTGGTTAGGCTTTATTTGAAGGATACGAATTTAGATGAAGATATTAGTGCAGATCCTATAAAATTAGAAAGTAAGCAAATTTCTGAGATATTAGAAGAAGAGAAGGAGATTCCCTCAATTAATGATCAAGAGTCATTATTGGAAATGACTTCAGAGATACCAAGTAAAGGTAAAAAGAAAAAAACTTTACATAATGTTTATGTTAGAAAAAGTGATTTTAAATCGTATGTTGCTGATTATAAAAAGAAATTGGATAATGGATATGCTGGAGAAGCTTTAGTATATGAGTTTGAAAGAAATAAATTAATTCAATTGGGAAGAGAAGATTTAGCTGAGAGAATCAAGTGGATTTCTCGAGATAATGGCGATGGATTTGGATATGATATTCAGTCTTTTGAGGTAATAGATGGAATGGTTAGTGAAATTTTTATTGAGGTAAAAAGTAGTGCTTCTTCTTTGAATTCTGATTTTGAAATTTCTAGTAATGAGTTGGAATTTGCTAAACGTCATCCTGATAGTTATAGATTGTATAGAATATATAGAAAAGGAAAAGTAACGAAAGGATTTATAATAGATTATAATTCATTTGGTCATTTTGATTTTGTTCCAAATTCATATAGGGTTTCTATAAAAAATATTGATGAAAATTGAGATTATTTTTGCTTGACGATAGGAATAAAATTTGTATTGAGAGGATAAAAACCTCTTTTTTTTGGATTATTTTTTGCTCATTTTTTTGTCAGTATTTTTGTGTTGAAAGTTTGTATTAAGTTGTGTTCGATAAAGAAAATGCAAAAATTTTATTTGTTTTTTTTGAGATATAACTAAGTACATGATATAATAGTAAATGAGAGGAGGTTAATAAATAAATATTTATCTATTAAATATTTATTTATTTATTGTTAAAAATGAATGTAAAAATAGAAAGATTAGAGCATACTTTTGTAGAACAAATTAGTCAAATATTAAAGTTAGAAATAAAAGATGAAAGAATTCATTTTGTTACAGTTACGGCATGTTCGATCACTGCTGATTTGTCGTTTGCTAAAGTTTATGTAACTATATTTGATGATGGTGAAAAAGAAAATATTTTAAAGTTATTAAATAAAGCTAGTAATTTTATTGAAAGAGAATTATCAAAAAGAGTAGAAATTCGAAAAATGCCGGATATTACTTTTGTTTATGATGAGTCCATTGAATATGCTAATAATATAGAGAGAATAATTAAGGATATTGAGAATGAATAGTCAAATTGAGTTAGATGATATTGTTAATGCGTTAGCTAAGGCTAAGAAAGTAGGAATATTTACTCATGTTTCCCCAGATGGAGATGCAATTGGGAGTTGTTTAAGTGTTTATTTAGGGTTATTACAATTAAAAAAAGAAGTTGTCGTTGTTATGGATGAGGTTTCTTCTTGTTTCCATTTTTTGCCTCATTTTGAGGATATTCGAAGTGAGGGCGATTGTGACTTTGATGTTACTATTGCATTAGATTGTGCAACAAGAGCAAGGTTGTATGATCCGAATCAATCTTTTGATATGGGGGAGCATAGTATAGCGATTGATCACCATATTAGTAATACTTATTTTGCTGACTTCAATTATGTAGAAGAAAGTAGTCCAGCAACGTGTAAAACATTAATCAAAATTTTTAAGCGACTTGGTATTATTTTAACAAAAGAAATTGGGGAATGTTTAATGGCTGGTATTATTACAGATACTGGTGGATTTCGATATGATACTGTGGATTCTGAAACTTTTGAATTTGCTTCAATGATGTTAGGATTGGGGGTTAATATTAGCGATATTTACTATCGAACATTTGATTTGAAAAGTAAATCGCAATTTGAATTAGCAACTTTAGCTACTTCTAGAATAAAGTTTTATTTTCAAGATCGAGTAGCTTTGAGCTATATTACACAGGCTGATTTTAAAAAAGTAAATGCTAGAGTAGGAGACCATGAGGGAATTGTTAATGTTGGAAGAAATGTTAATGGTGTTGAAGTTTCTGTTTTTTTAAGAGAAATTAGTTTAAATTGTTATCGTGTATCGTTGAGAAGTAATCATTATGTTAATGTTTCAGAGGTAGCTAGTAGGTTTGATGGCGGGGGTCATTCTAGGGCAGCAGGATGTGATATTCATGATTCATTAGATGTAGTGATAAAAAAATTGTTAGAGGAAATCAAAAGATGTCTATAAATGGTATTTTAGTAGTTAATAAGGAAAAAGGATTGACTAGTCGAGCAGTTGTGAATCAAGTGAGTAAAATTTTAAATACTAAAAAAGTAGGACATACTGGGACGTTAGATCCGATGGCTACTGGAGTAATGGTTCTTTGTGTTGGAACTTCTTTAAAACTGGTAGAATTATTGATGAATCATGATAAAGAATATATTGCTACTGTTAAGTTAGGAATAGAGACGGATACTTTGGATATTACTGGTCAAATTTTGAAACGGGAGATTGTTCCTGAAATTACTAAAAATGATATTAAAAAAGCATTGAAGAATTTTTGCGGAAAAATAAAACAGGAAGTTCCTAGATATTCTGCTATTAAAGTTAACGGAAGAAAGCTTTATGAATATGCTAGAGCAGGAATTGATGTTCCCCTTCCTATTCATGAGATAGAAGTTTCTAAGATGGAGTTATTGGGAGATATTGTTGATAATTCTTTTCAGATTCGATGCTCTGTTAGTAAAGGGACTTATATTCGAAGTTTGGTTCGGGATATTGGTTATGCACTAGGCACTGTTGCTGTGATGAGTGATTTGCAAAGAACTAGGGTAGGTGATTTTTTGTTAGAAAATTCCTATACTGTTGCAGAAATAGAAAGGGGAAAGTATCAATTACTTACTCCTCAAGAAGTATTAAAAATTCCTTGTGTTATAGTGGATAAAATTTTGGAAGCAAAGATTAGCAATGGTTGTGTGCTTGACCCTTTTTTTTCGGAAGATATGGTTATGATTTTGAATTCTAGTCACAAGTTATTGGCAATCTATTGTAAAAGTGGAGAAGGAAAGGTAAAACCGTATCGAATGTTTTTAGAAAATAGTTAATATTATACCGTCCTTTTTTTCTTTTTCTTTGAAAGAGTAAAATTGGGTTAATCCTTTGAAAACTAAGGATAAAACTCCTGATTCTATTGACAGGAGTTTTTCTTTTCGTTATAATTAAGGATGTATATGAGTAGGCATGTACATTATTCTCTTGAATTGGAATAATTAGATAAGATGGAAAAGAGTTGGTATGATTTGCGAAAAATATATACAAGTATAGATATTGGAACAAATTCTATTAAATTTGTTGTTGGTGAGTATTTTAACCATAAACTGTGTATTTTAGCTTCTCATAGTGTAAGTTCTAAAGGAATAAAAAAAGGTCTTGTTGTTGAACCAACTTTAGTCATTGAGGCAATTCAAGAGGGAATGAAGGAAATTGAAGAAATGCTTGGATTTCCAATCAAAAAAGTGTTAGTAAATGTTCCAGATTATAATGTTAAATTTAAGAATGTTGTTGGAAATATTGATATTCGGGATGGAGAAGTTATTACGGCTGTTGATGTGAATCGAGTAATTAAGGATTCTATTTATAATCAGTTAGATGAGAACTATGAATTGGTAACTCTTATCCCTAAAAGTTATAGTACAGATCATGAAAAAGGAATTCGTAAACCAATAGGTAAAAAGACTCAAAAGTTGGAAATAAACGGTATAATGGTATCAACTCCTAAGAAAAATATTTATTCGGTTTTAAATGTTTTGGAAGGAGCTGGTTTGGAGGTCGTAGATATTACTATTTCAGGACTTTCTAGCTATTATGAGGTACGAGAAAATTCTTTTGAGAAAAAGTTGGGAGCCGTTATTAATTTAGGTCATGCTACTACTACTGTTAGTATTTTTGATGAAGATGTAATGGTGGCGAATGAGACTTTACAAATTGGTGGAATTAATGTAGAAAAAGATTTAGCTTATATTTTTGGAATTAGTGTTTATGAGGGAAAAAATTTAAAAGAAAAATTTGCAAGTTCTCATAAAAGATTTTGTCAGATTAATGAAATTTATGAGGTTAAGAATACGATTGGTGAAGTTGTTAAGTTAAATCAACTAGAAGTTTCAGAAGTTGTAATGAGTCGTATGGTGGAGATATTGAATTTAGCAAAAAAACAAATTCGTTTATTAGCAACTGGTGAGATTCAATATATTGTTTTAACTGGAGGACTTACTGAAATAAAATCATTTAAAAATTTGGCCTATGAAATTTTTGGCAAAGATGTTATAATATATACAGTTACAACTTTAGGCTGTCGAGATAATAAATATGTAAATGCTCTTGGAATGATTGAATATTTTATTAACAAGATGGAATCAAGAGGAAAAAGTGTCTCTATGCTAAGTGTAGAAGAGGAAACAATTTTGTCAACCCCAAACAATAAATTGAGAAAAGATAACGAAGTTTTAAATAAAATATTTAGTAATTTTATGACGAGTAAGGAGGAAAAGTGATGAATAATATGTTAGGTTTGGAAATGGATCAGTTAGCCAAGATTAAGGTAATTGGAATTGGTGGTGGTGGCTGTAATGCTATTAATCGTATGATTTCTTGTGGACTAAAAGGTGTGGACTTTATTGTGGCTAATACAGATGTTCAAGCTTTGAATCGCTCTCTTGCTACAACAAAATTACAGATTGGTAGTGAGCTTACTGATGGTTTAGGAGCTGGTGCAAATCCTGAAATTGGAAGAGAAGCAGCTCTAGAAAGTAAAAGTGCCATAGAAGATGCCCTAAAAGGTGCTGATATGGTTTTTGTAACTTGTGGAATGGGAGGAGGAACTGGTACAGGTGCTGCGCCTGTTGTTGCAGAGATTGCTCAAGATTTAGGGGCATTAACTGTTGGAATTGTAACAAAGCCATTTAGTTTTGAAGGAAAGAAAAGAATGGATCAAGCGGTTAAAGGGCTTGATGAATTAAGAAAACATGTTGATACTATTATTGTTATTCCTAATGACCGATTAAGAGAATTGATTGATAAAACCACTCCTATGTTAGAGGCTTTTAGAGAAGTTGATAATGTACTTCACCGAGGCGTTCAATCTATTTCAGATTTAATTGCAGTTGCTGGTTTGGTTAATTTGGATTTTGCGGATGTTAAAACAGTAATGAAAGATCGCGGAAATGCTTTGATTGGTATTGGTGTTGGTTCTGGAGAAGGCCGTGCAGTGGAAGCTGCTAAGCAAGCTGTTTCTAGTCCTTTGTTGGAAACTTCTATAGATGGTGCAACAGATGCTATTATTAATGTTACGGGTGGATCTTCTTTAACTTTGTATGAAGTGGAAGAAGCAGCAGAAGTTATTAGAAGTGCAGCAAATACTGATATTAATACAATTTTTGGAGCAGTAATTAATGAAAATTTGAATGATGAAGTAATTGTAACGGTTATTGCGACTGGTTTTGAAGAACCTAGTGAGCCTTTGTATCATGGGTTTACTAATGCTAGTCGTGAGGATTTATATAAAGAAAATAATGATGATGATAGTGATTTTGATGTTCCTCCTTTTTTGAGAGATCATAGTGATTATTAATTTTTATTATTAGTTGAAAAAGATGAATGTTTTAGAAATATGTCAAAAAAAGGTGTAAATATTTCTGTAAAATATATTGTCTTTTTTTTTATAATGTATTATATTAAGTCTATAGATAGTAGAGGAGTGTGAGAATATGATTTATCCGTCAATTGATAAAATATTGAATATTGTGGATTCAAAATATGCTTTAGTATATATTGTTGCTAATCGAAGTAAAGAGATGACTAAAACCAATCATTATCAAATGGCAGAGAAAGATTATAAATCTTCAAAACCAATTGGTAGAGCACTTGAAGAAGTGTATGCGAATTTAATTCATATTACGAGGAAATAGTATGAATAATAAAGGATTTACCATAATAGAGGTTTTGACTGTTCTTGTATTGATTTCGTTTTGCACTATTGTTGCGTTTTCGAGTATGACTTCTTCTATGAGTTTAGGAAAAAAAGAAGCATATCAGCTGATGAAGAATAATATTGTGTCTTCTGGATATACTTACATTAATGAATGCGTTCAAGGGATGATATCTTGTGACTTTTCTTTTGAAGAGAAAAATACTTTTTCAGCCAATACTTTGTTAGAGAGTGGTTATTTTAAGAATTTGAATAGTCCTATTGATGGAAAAGATTTGGGAGAATGTCTAATTTTAAAAGCTACAAAAGAAAATGGAGTTACTATTGTAGATATTCTTGATAATTGTTATCGATAGTATACTGGATATGGTCCAGGGGCTATCATTGGAGGGTATGGATTATAGTAAGTTGGTCTTGGATAGAAAGCTGGTGCAAGAAGTCCACCAGTGATTCCTCCTAATACAAATGGAACAGCAAATCCTCCAGCAAATCGATTTCCATATTGTATAGGGGTATAATTTCTCATGTAATTTCTTTGATACATGTCAAATATCTCCTTTCATGATATTATATAAAAAATATGAAAAAAGTTTAATAAACTGTTTGATTTTATATATTTTTTTGATATAATAAGAAAGAGTAGGTGTAGATTATGTATAAGAAAATATTTTTTATTTGTTTCATTTTCTTGCTTGCTGGTTGTACTAGAATTGATAATAATAGTAATTATCTAACTTTAGTGAATGATTGTTTTAATGATTCTGTTGTGGCTAATGATGTTTCATTAGGATATAAATATTATGTTCCTATTGGTGTTGAAAAAGTGCACGACTATGATTATAATCAAGTTTTTTTGAATGATGGTGTTTCTATTTATTTGTATGTAGATATCATCAGCTACTATTATAAGAAAAATTTACAGTATGAGAAAACAGGAAATGAGTTTTATTATGAAATGTTTCAACATAAAGATAAAGAGGGTACAATTAAAATAGAAAAAGATGATAATGGATATTTGGTTAGTATCATTTATAATTATTCTAAGATTGAATTTTATACTTCAAAGGATAAGTTAAATAAAATGATTACTTTATCTTCTATTATATTAAATAGTATTACTTATAATGATACTGTGATTTCTAAAATTTTAGAGGGTAATTTGGGAGAGTTTTCTGAAGTTACTTATGAAGTAAAGAAACCTGAAGGAGCAAGTAGTAATTTTTCTCAATATTTAGAGGAATATGTTCAAAAAGAAGGACAAGATAAAAAAGAAAAATTACCTGACGAATAACAAAGAGAGGTGCTAGTAGATGGGACTAATGGATAAGTTTAAAAATTTGTTTACTGATGAAGAGTTTGTTGATGAGGAAGAAGAAAATGAGGAAATAGAAATTAAAGAAATTAAAAAGGAAGAAGAAGAACATAAATTACCTACTTTTATGCGTGAAAAAATAGAACGTGAAAAGCAAGAACAAGAGAAAAAAGAATTTTTAGAGAAAGATGTAAAAGAGGAGATTGAAGTTAAAGTTCCTAAAATAGAAGAAATTCAAAATGATTCACAAGCTTTTGAAGATAAGTCTTCTTTTAAATTTCCTATTGATTTATCGGATAATGATTTTATTGAGACTAGAAGTAGACAATCTATTCATGCAAAAGAGAGAAATGTTTTACCTCCAAAAACAAGATTAGAACCATCTTTAAAGAGAGAAAGTATTCCGAAAAAAGAGGCTAAGGTCTCAGAGCTATATAAAGATAAAAAATCTGTTCCCCCAAAAAAAGAAGAAAGAAAGTTCAAGGCAACACCTATTATTTCTCCTATTTATGGAGTTTTGGATCAAAATTATACGGCTGGAGAAGTTGAAGAAAATAAAGGAGAAAATTTTGAGCATCATCGTCATTCTAAAAATGTGGATTTTGATTCTGTTCGAAAGAAAGCGTATGGAAATCTTACAGAAGAGATTAAAGAAAATCTGTTATGCGAGAATTGTGAGTATCTAAAAGAAGCAAAGGAATGCAGAAAAGATAAAAAACTTCAGTCACAGGATAATTTTAATAATAATGAAGATTGTGTTTATTTATCACAAGATGATGAGGAAGATTATTCTGATGAGAATGTAATTAAGGATTATAATAATATTACTTTGGATGAGGCAACTGAGAATTATTATGATTATGGTGTTGCATATGATAAAAAGGATTATGTAAATTCGTCTTTTAAAGATGATTCTACTGTTCATTACAATAATGAAGAAAAAGAACATGTTAAGAAAGAGATTCCACCAGTTAAGAGTAGTATTAATTTGTTATCTACTTTAAAAAAGAGTATGGGTGATGAGGATGATCGTTCTCCATCTGTGACATCTCCAAAAAAGGAAGAAAAAAATCTTGAATTGACCGATGATTTATTTAATTTGATTGACTCTATGTATGATGAAAGGAATGGTTCAGATGATTAATACAAATATGTTTTTATTAATTTTATTGGGGACTTTGTGTTCTATTTTGCTAGTAATTTTAATAATACTTAGTATAAAGTTGATTTATACCATTAATCGTGTGAATAGAGTTATTGACGAAATTGATTTAAAGTTATCTAAATTTGATAAAGCTTTTAACTTGGTAGATATAGTTACGGATAATATGGCTTTGGTGAGTGATAAACTTGTAGATGGAATTAGTTATGTTATTCGTAAAGTTTTTTCCAAAAAAGCTAAAAGAAAGGATGAGGATATTAATGAGTAATAAAAGAGGAAATGGTTTTGCTAAGTTTATTGCAGGTGTTGGAATTGGCGCTGGTTTGGGATTATTATTTGCACCTAAAAGTGGGGAGGAAACTAGAAAAACATTAATGAAAAAAATTAACCAATTTATTGAAGAAATAAAAAAAATTGACGTTAATGATGTGAAAGATGAGTTTTTGACAAGGATTGAAGATATTCGTAGTGAGCTTGAAGATTTAGATAAAGAGAAAGTTTTAAAGATTGCTAAGGACAAATCTGAGGATATTAAAAATAAAACTACTGAATTGGTACAACTTGCTAAAGATAAAGGTACTCCTGTGTTAGAAGGAATTGCAGATGATGTTCGTTTAAAAGCAATAGATGTGACTAAAGATATTTTAAAAAAACTAGAAAAATAAAACTGTAAAATCCATATTTTTGAAATATGGATTTTTTTGAGGAATAATAATTGTTATCTTTTTTGGGTAATTGAAGTAAGAAATATTTTTCTGATTAAGATATTTATGAATGTAGTTAAGTACAGGAATAATAAACTTAAAGTTAAGTAGGGAAAGATATTTAATCCAATATAATAAAATACTGTATTGGTTTTGAATAAGTAATTACTTATTATAATTAACAGTATAGTAACAAGTGATGGGACTAATATTTTGCTGTTTTCTTTTATTGAATTAGAAATATGGTAAATTACTAAAGATATTGTAATGAATGAGTTTAAAATCCATTTTATATAAATAAAATTTTCTATTCTTTCAATAAAATTAAATAATGATATTTTCTTTAAAACAGTATATTCTGGATATTGATATATTTCACATAAGTATATTCCTAGAGAACTAATTGCTAGGAATACTGCTAAAAAGGCAAAGAGAAAAGCTAGAGCATAAAAGAATAAGAAGTATTTGTTTAAATTTTTGTCATCATTAATTTTTCCTTTTGCAATAATTAATAACATAAATATTGGGGTTACATTTGTTAAGGTTAGTACTATTCCTCCTTTTAGTGGAGGAGTTATTCCTTTTTCTAAAGTTGGTTTTATGTTAGATAGATCAACTGTTGGTAAGAGTCCAGCTGTACTGATTATTGTTAGGATAATAATAATACTGATGAAGATTATTGCTACTCTAGAAATATTTTTTATTCCATGACTTACATTATATACTAAAATAATACCTAGTAATATCATTAAAAGAAGAATGGGTGTTTCCGCTAAGAATTGGGAAATAGCGAAATTGGCAATGTTAAATAATTGAACTATTCCTATGAAGAAAATAAAAATATTAATTAAAATATTTATTATTGTACCTAAAAAAGGGCCAAATAGATATTTATTTTTTTCAAGAATATTTAAATCTTTTTTGTAATTAAATAAATAAATAAAAATAGCTAAAGGAATCATTCCAAGTAAAAAAGAAATTAGGACAGATATCCAAGCATCTACTTTTGCTATATGAATTAAATTGTGACTTCCTAGGCCATTAAATAGTGAAAAAATTGGAGATCCTATAAGGCAAGCAAATTGAAAGGAGGTTAGATTATCTTTTTTCATGAATATACACCTCGATTTAAGTTTCCTTTTTCTTTTCCTTCTATTTTACTTATTACTTTTATTTTCATATTTTGAAAAGTTCCGTTATACCAATCTTTTTTGATTTGTTGAAAATATTTTGGATCTGATTTATAAATAATATCAGCAAAGCCAAAGATATCGCTGTTATATTTTTTTCTAATATTATTAATTGAACTTGTTATTTGTTTTGATAATTTTTTATTTAAATCTTTTTGTAGTTGCTTTACTTGAGTTAAATCTTCTAAATTTATTTTTTCATTTACATCTGCTATAGCAGATTTTCCTTTTATTGTTATTTCTATTTGTTTTTTTTCTTTATTGAATTCTACTGATGATTTGAAACGAATAATTTCATGAACAATATATTGATTTTTTTGTTTGCTTGTTCTAATAAAAAAGTTTTTGGCACCGTTATTAATAATATTGTAAGCTAATTCTTCATTTTCGGTTAGATATCCTTTTAATTTATTATTTTTGAAGATAGCCATTCCTTCAATAACAGATGTTGCTTCATTTTTTGTTTTTTCAATATTTTCTTTTTCTTCTCCTTCTTTTTGATTTCCTTTTATTGTTAATACTGGAAGAGCAAGTTCGATATTAGGATTTAGGGTGTTGGAGAGTAATTCGTGATAAGTTACAACGTTAGCGTATCCTAGGTATCTATTATTATTTTGGAGACTGTCTAGGATGTTTTTGGAGGAGATATTTTCTAGTGGTGTGGTAATTTCTAGGATGTTATTACTTTTTCCAATTAATACTTTAAATTCACTTCTTATTTCTGGATCTCTTGCAAAAAAATCAAGAATTTCCATTAAGTTTTCTTTGGCTAATTTTTCGTCAATTACAAGAATTTCAATATGTGCTCCATACATTTTTTGGGGAGATTCTTTGATTGTTTTTCTTATTGCTTCTTGAACTGATTTTGCTTTGGCACTATAAATAATAAATCCTGGTTCATTTCCTTTAGAGGCATCTTGTTCTTTTTTTGCATTAATTACTTCGGTGGTAACTTTGATATCATTTCCTTCTTTTGTAATACTGATTCCGCTTACGATTGCTAACTCATTTAGTTCTCTATAGTTAAAACAGCCTGTTAGGGTTAAGAGAAGTGGGATGATGATGATTAACTTTTTCATTGAGATTTCCTCCTATATTTAATTGTATTATTAGAAATTATGGGTTCTCGTTTATTTAAGTATTTTACGGGAAATTTAATGATGCTAT
Source organism: uncultured Bacilli bacterium (assembly GCA_934167785.1). The sequence continues at coordinate 14,181 of CAKPLX010000003.1, read as the reverse complement.
TTTTAAGCCCAATTAGAGAAGTTGGAGAAAATGGAGTAAGATACGGTACTCCAAAGGAATTGGTTGAGGTTAATTTAATGATAAAGTAAATAAAACTTAAGACTACTCCAATAATTCCTAAGAAAGTTCCTCCTAACATAAAAAGGAGTCTATACCATCTTATTCCGTTAATCATTTCTGGTTCAGTAAAGAGTAAAGAGGAAAGGGAAGTGATTGCTAAGACAATAACCATAATTGGGGAAACAATTCCAGCTTCGACAGCGGCATCACCTAAAATAATGGCGCCTACAGTTGAAAGGGCACTGGTAGTGAAAGTAGGTCCTCTGAGGTCACCTTCTCTAAGGATTTCAAAAGATAACATCATGATGAGGGCTTCAATAAAAGCGGGAAAAGGGACTGATGATCTTTGCGAGGCAAAACTAACTAGTAGTTGAGTGGGGAGCATTTCTTGGTTGAAAGTTGTCATAGCAATATAAACACCGGGGGTAAATAATGTGATGAATAATGCAAAGTAACGAATAATTCTTGTTAAGGAGATGTTGATACTTTTGCCATAACTATCTTCTGTAGAGAGAAGTAGATCATTTATTACAATTGGTAAAATTAAGGCGAATTGGCAGCAGTCTGTCATGATGACAATTCTTCCTTCTAGTAGGGCTTGACAGACTCGATCTGGTCTTTCTGTGGAGAGGATGGTAGGAAAAATACTTTTATTTTCTTTTTCAATGAGATTTTTGATGGTTCCACAATTGATGATTCCATCTATATTGATATTTGAAATTCTTTTTTCTACTTGTTCTACGGTATTTTTATTGCAAACGTTATTTAAGTAAATAATATTTACTTTTGTGTTGGTATATTTTCCAACTTCTATTGATTTGACCCAAAGGTTGTTGGTTTTAATTCTTCTTCTAATTAATCCCATGTTGGTTTGCATGTCTTCTACAAAGGAGTCCATAGCACCTCTTAAAGCACTTTCGGTTTGAGGAGTACTGATGCTTCTTGCTAAGTTTGTTTTTGTTTCTAGGGCAAAATAAGTAGTACTGTTTTCGACTAAAAGTATAGTAAAACCGTAGTGAAGATAATAACAGATGTCTTCATAGGTGGTAATTTTTTTGATTTTAAAGTTACTAATTTCATTAAAGATTTTTTCTTCTAGTTTATTGCTATTTGGGTAGAGATGATCGATTCTGTCTAGACTTCTGATGATAAAGTCACTGATTTTATCGGATGATGTTAAGGGTTCATTATAGATGATATAGACAAGTTTATGACAGACATCTTTTTTTCGATAAGTAATTTCGTTGTTATTATTTGTGTCTTTTTTTAATTTTGTTACAATTGTTTCAATATTTTTCATATTATCACCTTGTTATTAGTATGGTTGTTCTTTTTTGTTTTAAACAAAATTCTTTTAGAATTAGTGATTTCTTTTTTTATTTTAAAAATACTTTTTTAGAATTGTACTTATGGTAAAAATATTATATAATATATTATAATAAGAAAGCTATGGAGGTTGATACTTTGAATACGATAGGGAATTATTTTATACAAAATACTTCAGATGGAATTGCATTAAAAGAAAATATGATTGTAGGGGAAAAATTTCGTTTTACTTTTTTAACGGAGCGATTGGTTAGGCTAGAATATAGTGCGACGGGTCAATTTGTTGATGAACTTTCTCAAAGAGTTATTTTTCGAAAGTTTCCTAAAGTGGAGTTTAAGGTTTCTAAAACTGAAACTTTGCTTCAAGTAGTGACTTCCTATTTTACTTTGAACTATGATATGAATAAAAATTTTTTAGGAAGTAAATTATCTCCTTCTAGTAATTTGAATATTACTTTAAATGGTACAGATAAGATGTGGTATTATCATCATCCAGAAGCTAGAAATTTTGGAGGGATAGGCTATTCTTTAGATAATTTTTCTGGGAATTTAAAGTTAGAAAAAGGTTTATATTCTACTGATGGATTTGCTATTATTGATGATAGTGATTCCTATGTTTTAAATTCTTCTTTTGATTTTGTTGAACGGAAAAAAGGAAATATTGATCTTTATGTTTTTATGTATCGTAAAGATTTAGGCTTTTGTTTGAGGGATTATTATACTTTGACGGGGTATCCAACTTTGATTCCAAGATATGCTCTTGGGAATTGGTGGAATAAAAATCGAAATTATTCTAATTTGGAAATAGAAAAGATTTTTACGCAGTTTTCGGAGGAAAATATTCCTCTATCTGTTTTTTTGCTTAGTAATAAAAGTCATCAAGAGGGAGATTTGTTTTCTTTCAGTTCACAGCTAAGTTGGGAACAATTAAAGCAGCTTTCTAATCGATTTAAAATTCATTTAGCTGTTACAACTAATCCTAGGGATAAGGTTTTAAGTGGAACAAATACTTATCAAAAGTTGGTGGAACTTAATCCTGAAATAAAAGGAGAGTATTCTTTTTTGCCTATTACAAATCAAAAATTAAATTTTTATGCTGCTTATGGCTTTCGAACTTGGTTAGGAAGTGGTGTTGATGCTTTTTGTTTAGATTATTTTGAGATTAAGGATAAGAAAACTTTGGCTCTTTTTAATCACTATGCTTATACAATGTCTTCTTTATTAATGAATAAGCGATGTGTTGTTTTATCTAGAAATCATGGAATGGCTATTCATCGTGATGGAGTAGTTTTTAATGGGTGTACGAAGGTAGATTGGAATACTTTGAGTGTTTTACCTCAGTATCAGATGTCTGCGTCTAATAATGGAATTAGTTATGTTGCTAGTCCTATTGGAGGTTATTATGGGGGAATTGAGACTTTTGAATTGTATATTCGCTATATTCAGTTTGGGGTATTTAGTAGTTTTTTCCTTCTTTCTAGTGATGATGGAAAGTATTATAAAAGGGAACCTTGGCGTTGGAATGTTGCTGAAGGAGAAATTATTAAAAAGTATTTGAAATTTAGGTATAAATTAATCCCTTATCTTTATACGGAATGCTATATTTATCATAAAAACGGTAGTCCTGTGATTCAGCCTCTATATTATAAATATCCAAAGATATATGATGAACCTTTGTATAAAAATCAGTATTTTTTTGGCAGTCAAATGCTAGTTTGTCCTATTACTAAGAAAAAAAATTTGGTAATGAATCGGGTCGTTCAACGAATGTTTATTCCTGAAGGGATATGGTATGAATTAGAAAGTGGTAAGAAGTATGTTGGGAATAAGTATTATATGAGTTTTTATAAAGATGAAGATTATCCTGTTTTTTGTCGAGAAGGGGCAATTGTACCAATGTCTTTAGATGAATCGGTTGATCTACCTGTCTCTTTAGAAATTGTTGTTTTTCCGGGAAATAATGGTAGTTATTTATTATATGAAGATGATGGGATAAGTAATAATTATTTGAATGGAGCTTATTCCTTGACAGAATACCAGTTTCAGTACACTGCGAATCATTATGAACTTATTATTCAAAATAAGATGAATCCGGGAATTTTACCGCAGTTAAGAAATTATAAAATTTGCTTTAAGAATACTAGGATGGGTGATGTTCAAATTTTAGTTGATGGAAAAAGTAAAGTAGGAAATGTTTATAATGAGAGAAATGATTTGGTGATTGAGGTAAATGAAGTATCGGTTAGTAGTCATTTTTCTGTTATTTGTAATAGTGATTCTATTTTGCTTAATTCTATGGATAAATTAATTAATGATGATATTAAAGATATTTTAGAAGATTTGGAAATTGAAACTATTTTGAAAGAAAAATTGGATGCTATCTTGTTTAGTGATCTATCTATTCGAAAGAAGAGAATTGCTGTTCGAAAGTTGAAAAGAGCTAAGTTAGAGCCAAAATTTATTAAAATGTTTTTAAATTTACTTGAATATATTAAGACAGTTTAGTATAATACAGTTAAAAATGTTGATGGAAAGAGTAGTAGTAAGAAATGCTTGTTTAGAGATTAAGTGGTTGGTGGGAACTTAAGAAGTGTTTTTTATGAACTTGCTTTTCTAGTTTGCTTATTTTATAAGTCGGGTAAAACCGTTATCTAATTGAGTAAAAAATAGGATGGTACCGCGTTTATTCGCTCCTAGGGTTAAAGGGGGAATAGGCGTTTTTCTTTTGAGGGGAAGTGAGTTTTTTGAATATTTTTTTAGAATATATTATTGTATTTATTGGGGTGTATTGTTTGAATTATTTTGTTAGTGTTCAAGGACAAAAATTAGAAAAGAAGAAAAAAAAGATGACTGAAGCCCTCTATTTGAAAAAATTTTATGGAGTGGTAATTTCTAAAAAAGATTATTCTAAATTTTTAGTAATTTGTTCTTTGATTAATACTTTTATTATTAGTACAATTTATATTATTATTATGTATTTAGTGAGTGGTATTATTTTTAAAGTAATTATTGGCGTGATTTTATTAGTATTAATGATTATTATTTGCTATGGCCTTTTGGCGAAGTATTATTTATGGAAAGAAGGAAAATGAGATGTATAATTATAAACAAATAGAAAAAAAATGGCAAAAGTATTGGAAAGAAAATCATACTTATGTAGTTAAAAATGGTGAAATTACAAAGCGTGGTAAGTATTATATGTTAGTGGAATTTCCTTATCCATCTGGGGTAGGGTTGCATGTTGGTCATGCTAGAGTATATACTGCTAGTGATGTTCAGGCTCGTTTTAAAAGAGCAATGGGATATAATGTATTGTTTCCTATGGGATGGGATGCTTTTGGAGCTCCTGCAGAACAGTATGCTATTAAAAATCATATTCATCCTAAGATGGCTGTGAAGGAGAATATAGAGGTTTTTAAAGGACAGATGGAATCTTTAGGATTGTCTGTTGATTGGTCTAGAGAATTTTCTACTACGGATCCTGAGTATTACAAGTGGACACAATGGCAGTTTTTGCAATTTTATAAGGCTGGACTTGCTTATAAGGATGAGAAAGAGATTAATTGGTGTCCAAATTGTAAAACAGGATTATCTAATGAGGATGCTCAAGGTGGTGTTTGTGAACGCTGTGGAAGTAGGACAACTAAGAAACTTAAGAATCAATGGTTACTTCGAATGAGTAGTTATGCTGATAAGTTGCTTGATGGATTGAAGGATACAGAATTTTTGGATAAGGTAAAAACTGCTCAAATTAATTGGATTGGAAAATCTGTTGGTGCTTCAGTGAAGTTTCAGATTGAGGGAACTGATGACTTTTTAGAAGTATTTACTACAAGATGTGATACTTTATTTGGAGTTACTTTTATGGTTATTAGCCCAGAACATCCTTTATTAAAAAAATATATGAAGCAAATCAAAAATGCTAGTGAAGTTCAAAAATATCAAGAAGAAGCTCTTTTAAAGAGTGAAATTGAAAGAACAGATGCGACGAAGGAAAAGACAGGAATTTGTCTTGATGGGCTTCAAGCAATTCATCCTATTACGGGAAAAGTTATTCCTATTTGGATTAGTGATTATGTTTTAGCAAATTATGGAACTGGAGCGATTATGGCTGTTCCTGCTCATGATGAGAGGGATTACGCTTTTGCTAAGAAATTTGGTATAGAGATTATTCCTGTTATTGATGGGGGAGATATTTCAGAGGTAGCTTATGTTGGTGATGGTCTTCATATTCATTCTTCTTTTTTGGATGGTTTGGGAAAAGAAGAGGCTATCGAAAAGATGCTTGAATATTTAGAAGAGAAGAAAATCGGAGGTCGAAAAGTAAATTATCGTCTTCAAGATTGGATTTTTTCTAGACAAAGATTTTGGGGAGAGCCTATTCCAATGATTCATTGTGATTCTTGTGGTTGGGTTGAGGTACCAGAAAAAGATTTACCAGTTGTTCTTCCTGATGTTTCTAGTTATGAGCCTACTGATGATGGGGAAAGTCCACTTGCTAATATTACGGAATGGGTAAATACTACTTGTCCTAAGTGTGGGCGTCCTGCGAAAAGAGAGACAGATACAATGCCAAATTGGGCAGGTTCTAGTTGGTATTGGTTAAGATATATGGATCCTAAAAATGATCATGCTTTAGCAGATATGGATGCAATGAAGTATTGGGGAATGGTTGATTTATATGATGGTGGTATGGAACATGCTACTAGACATTTGTTATATGCTAGATTTTGGAATATTTTCTTACATGAACAAGGCATTGTTCCTTGTAGTGAACCGTTTTTGAAGAGAATTAGTCATGGAATGATTTTAGGTTCTAGTGGCGAGAAGATGAGTAAGAGTAAGGGAAATGTTGTTAATCCTAATGATATGGTTAGAGATTATGGTGCTGATGCTTTAAGGGTTTATGAAATGTTTATTGGGGATTATTCAAAGGATGCTAGTTGGAGTGAGAATGGATTAAAGGGCTGTAAGAAGTTTTTGAATCGAATTTGGAATTTACAAGAAAAATTGAATGAAAGTGAAGAATATAGTGCTTCTTTGGAAAATTTAATTCATCGAACAATCAAAAAAGTTACGAATGATATTGAGACGCTAAATTATAATACGGCTGTTTCTGCTTTAATGATCCTTTTGAATGAAATGGATAAAGTAAGTGAAATTTCTAGAAAAGACTATCGAAGTATTTTACATTTATTAAATCCATTTGCTCCTCATATTACGGAAGAATTAAATGAAAAATATCATTTGGGTGAGGAATTTTCTCATAGTTCATGGCCTTGCTATGACGAGGAAAAGACGGTTGCTCGTGAGATAGAAATTGGTGTTCAAGTTAATGGAAAATTAAGAGGAACAATCTTGGTTTTAAAAGATTCTTCAAAAGAAGTTTTGGAAGAAATGGCTTTAAAAGAAGAGAGAATAATCAAACATTTAGAGGGAAAAGAAGTGGTAAAAGTTATTGCTATTCCTAATCGAATTGTTAATATTGTGGTTAAGGAAAGATAGAAAAATGGGATTACTTATTTTTCTTTTTTCTTTTGAAAAAAGTTAACGATTGGTTGAGTTTTGTAAATTTTAAAAAATTTATATTATAATGGTATCAGTTTGGAGTTGGGTATTATGAAAAAAGTTTCTTTTGCTTTTGATTTTTTTGATGAAGGATTATATGATATTGGAGATATTATTTTACAGTTTGAGCAATATTTTGGGATGAACTTTTACTATTTGAATGAATTTTTTAAAGATAGTACTGTTATAGAAAAAAAGAAGTTAATTGATTGTTTAGAATTCTGTCAATCTAATTATCAGTTTAGAGTATTAGATGTAAACTACAATTACTTAGTAAAAAAAATTCAAATTTTGCGAAAAAAAGGGCAAGTTTATTTGCTTCTATTAGAATATTTAAAGAAAACATCGAATAAAAATTTTCATGTTAATTCTTGTTATGAGGAAAAATTAAATGCTTGTGGTATTTTTCATTTTCGTAGTGTATTGATGGGAAGAGATATTAAAAAAATATTAAATGCTCTTGGAAATACTTTCAATCAATTAATTGATTGCTTGGTTGCTATTGAGTCTCCTAAAACTTATGCTTTTCCAAGAATTGATTCTTTTTCAGTATTTTATGAAAAAAATAGGAGTTACCCTAATTTGGATATTGTTTTAAAAAGCACTGATTTATTTGATGAAACTTCAATTGTTCCTAAAAGATTAAAAAAAACATCTAATCATTAAAAAAAGAGATAAATTTCTTGTATCTCTTTTTATTTTATGTTAGAATAAGGTTGGCTTTTCAAGAAATATTCACAAATATGGATTTATTTTTTCGAGTGCTTATTTATATATATAAGTGAAAAGATGAATGTGAAGTATTTGGAAGCAAAACGAAGGAGGATGAAAAAATATGGCAGTAGTTTCAATGAGCTACTTATTAGAAGCTGGAGTTCATTTCGGTCATCAGACTAAGAGATGGAATCCTAAAATGAAAGAGTATATCTACAACTCTCGTGATGATATTTATATTATTGATTTACAAAAAACTGTAGAAAAAATGGAAGAGGCTTATGCAGCTTTAACAAAGATTGTATCAGAAGGTGGAAATGTTCTATATGTTGGAACAAAGAAACAAGCTAGTGATGTTTGTCGTGAAGAAGCTACTCGTGGTGGTATGTATTACATGACTGAACGTTGGTTAGGTGGAACTTTAACTAATTTTAGAACTATTCGTAGAAGAGTTAAAAGATTAGAAGAAATTGAGGCTATGGAAAAGAATGGTACTTTTGAAAAGTTACCTAAGAAAGAAGTAATTGGTCTTAAGAAAGAATATGATAAATTAAATAAAAATTTATGTGGTATTCGTGATATGGTTAAATTACCTCAAGCTTTAATTATTGTTGACTCTATTAAAGAAGAAAATGCAATTAAGGAAGCAAAGAAGTTAGGTATTCCTGTATTTGGAATTATCGATACAAATTGTGATCCTGATAGTGTTGATTATGTTATTCCAGGTAATGATGATGCAGTAAGAGCAATTAAAGTTGTACTTGGTGCATTAACTAATGCAATTGTTGAAGTAAAAGGTGGAGCAATTGTTGATTATGTTACTGAAGATGAAAACAGAAGAAGTGCTAGACAAGCCGATAGAGGAAATAGAAAATTTGATGCAAAAAGACATGATAGAAAAGTAGAAGGAAAAAAAGAAGAAAAGCCAAGTAAAGAAGATGTTACAGAATCTAAATTAGATTTGAATATTTTAACTGTTTCTGAATTAAGAGATTTAGCTAAGAAAAAAGAAATTTCTGGTTACTCTAAGATGAAGAAAGATGAATTAATTGAAGCTTTAAAATAAGGAGGAAAATAATTATGGTAAGTGCAGGCATGGTAAAAGAATTGCGTGAAACTAGTGGCGCTGGTATGCTAGATTGTAAAAAGGCATTAGAAGCTACAAATGGAAATATGGAAGAAGCAATAAATTGGCTAAGAGAAAAAGGTATTTCTAAAGCAGCTAAAAAAGCTTCTCGTATTGCTGCTGAAGGCTTAGCTTTTGCTAAGATTGATGGAAATAAGGCAGTAATTGTAGAAGTTAATTCTGAGACTGACTTTGTTGCTAAGAATGAAGAATTTAAGTCTCTTGTTAATGAGATTGCTGATATTGTTTTAAAAAATAGTCCAAAAAATGTAGAAGAAGCTTTAGAAGTAGTTTCTGATGGTAAAAAACTTTCAGATATTATTTCTGAAAAGGTTGCTACTATTGGGGAAAAATTATCATTCCGTCGTTTTGAAGTTTTAGAAAAAGAAGACAGTCAAATTTTTGGTACTTATTCACATATGGGTGGAAAGATTGTTACAGTTGTTGTACTAGAGGGTAATGATGCAGAACTTGCGAAAGATATAGCAATGCAAGCTGCTGCAATGAGACCTTTATACTTAAATCGTGATGAAGTTCCTGCTGAACGTATTGAAAAGGAAAGAGCTGTTTTAACTGAACAAGCTGAAAATGAAGGATTAGATCAAAATAAATTACCAATGATTGTGAATGGTAGATTAAATAAATTTTTTGAAGAAGTTTGTTTGGTTGATCAAGGATTTATTAAAGAAAACAAAATGAAAGTTTCTAAATATGTAGAATCAAAAAATAGTAATATTATTAAATTTGTTCGTTATGAAGTTGGTGAAGGAATTGAGAAAAAAGAAGAAAACTTTGCTGATGAAGTAATGAAACAAATTAATGCTTAAAACAAAAGATGTTGAGGTTATCTTAACTTCTTTTTTATTTGTCTTGGATAGAACTATCTTAAATTTAATCTCCTTTCTTTAAATTTACTTATACAAGTACGTTCTTTTATGGTAAGATGTATATAGTTCATATTTGTTACTCCTTAATGTTTGATTAGTTATTAACATTATATCATGAGTAATATATGAACTTTTTTATTAAAATTTCATGTGTTGCACTTGTTATTATAAATTATCATGTGAAGAAGATATTATATAATTAATATAGAAATGATTCATAAATAAGGATATAAAATGAAATTTTGGTGACTGTAATAGGAGAATTTGTTCTTTAGGACAGTTTCTTCTGTAAAATTTAGGATAATTGATTAATGCGTTTTACTATAATTTATGATATAATGTTTTATATAATAGTGTGGAGGTATTTTCAATGAGTTTTAGAAAAGTTATTTTTCTCTTGGTTATTTTTGCTTTGTTTCCTCTTAATGTTCTGGCTATTACTGATGATGTTGAATTAAAGTGTCAAAGTGAGGTTATGATTGATAATTATATCGATTGTACAGTTTTTTTGAGAACTGAACAAGCAATCAAAGGAATTCATTCCTATTTTCAATTTGATGATGCCTTTTCTTATGTTGAAACAGAAGGAATGAATAATTGGGTTAGTTTGTTGAATAATGAAAAGTCTTTTGTCTTTATTAATACTGAAGGTGTTTCGAAAGATACTGAAGTTGGAAAGATTCGATTTATGGTTTCAAGTAAAGCTGAACTTGGAAAAGTTTATAGTATTTTTCTTAAAAAAATAGTTTTAAGTGATGGAAATAAGGATATATATGTAGGGGAAAAAAGTGTTGATGTTAAGGTTCTATCTGTTAATAATTTTGTGCAAAGTATTTCTATTGATGGGAAACAAATGGAATTAAAGGATGGCGTTACTGATTATATGGTTGTTGTTGATAATGACATAACTAGTGTAAACTTAGATGCAGTTTTAAAAAATAAAGCAGTGAAGTTTGTTGATGGATTCGGTCCCAGAAAAATTGATAATTTGAAGATTGGTAATAATGTTTTTTATCTTAAAATTTCTAATGATGCTTCAGAGTTGATTACATATTCTATTAACGTTAGAAGATTAGAAAAAAAAGAAGAAGTAATGTCTAATCCTAAGACTGGCAGTTCAATAATTATGATATTTTTTGTTTTGTTTATTTCTTGTGGATTATTATTTTTATATATTAGGAAATTGAAGAAGAGTGATTTGGTATGAATTTAAAAAAAATGACAATTTTAAAAATAATATTTTTTTTCCTTTTTTTTATTGAATTGATTTTTAATACAGATAACAATACAGTTGTATCTGTAAAAAATAAAAGTTATTTAACTCCTTTTCTAGAGTTAAAAAATGATCATTATAAACTTGAAAGAAACTTTATTAAATCTGGTTTTAATCGTAATACAAAAGATATATTATCAAGCGTTTTTTCAATTGGTGATTCTAACTTGGAATATTCATGTGAGATTTCTTCTGAATATATTGGTACTGGTTGTAAAATTTTAGTATCGGATGTTGATGAAACAAAAGAATATAAAATGGTTGTTTATGGTGATGTTAATGGAGATGGTGACAGGACTATTACTGATATGGTTCAAATTATGATGTATTCAAAGGATTCAAACTATTTTAATGAAGAATGCTATCGAATGGCTGCTGATGTGAATCAAAATCATTCTGTTGATATTACTGATGCATCTGAATTAATGAGGGCATTGGTGGATGAAAGAGAGATTGTAGTGAAAGATAGTGATGATACTAATCCTTCAATAGAAACTATTATTACTTTATCTACTAATAATATTTCTGTTGATAAAGGAAATACTAGTAAAATTATTGCTACTACAAATAAATCAGAGGTGTTGATAGAAAGCTTTAAAAGTACTAATGAACAAATTGCTAAAGTTGATTCGAGTGGTTTGGTAACTGGATTATCTGGTGGTAGTGCTAAGATAATTGTTACTGCAAGTGATGGTACGATTGCTTATGTAAATGTTTCGGTTTCTGTTCCTGTGACTGGAATTAATTTGAGTCAGTCAGTTATTTCTATGAAAAATTTTGAAAAAAGGTCACTGGTAGTTACGGTTAGTCCTAGTGATGCAACTGATAGGTCAGTTGTTTGGAGTAGTAGTAATGAGAAAGTTGCTATTGTTGATCAAAATGGTATAATTACTGCTAAGGGCGAAGGAATTGCAATTATTACGGTAAAGGCTAAAAATGGTATTGGTGCAATGGCGACTGTTAGTGTTAATAATTCAGAAATTTTAGTTGATGAAGTTAAGTTAGATAAAAATTCTGCTACAATAAATGTAGGGGATAGTATTAAGTTAAATGCTAGTGTTTTACCAAGTGATGCAACAAATAAAACCATTACTTGGTCTAGTAGTGATCCAAATGTTGCAACAGTAGATGAAAATGGGAACGTTAGAGGAATTTCAGGAGGAACAGCTATAATTTCAGCAATATCTGTGAGTGGAGTAGTTGCTAGATCAAGCATAACTGTAAATATACCAGCTCAAGATATAAAATTAAGTAGTACAAATATTTCACTTGATATTGGTTCTAGTACTGTATTAACAGCTGAAATTTTGCCTGAAAATGTTACAGATCATTCAATTACTTGGACTAGTAGTAACGAAACAGTTGCGACAGTTGATCAAAGTGGTAAAGTGATAGGAGTTGGGATTGGAGTAGCAATTATTAAAGCTCAGATGAAGAATGGAATTTTTGCAACAGCAACAGTAACTGTTAGTCAACTTCCACTTGGAATTGTCTTGAATATGAATCAAGGTACAATTGGTGTAGGTAATTTTGTTTTGTTGACTGCTACAATTACTCCAAGTAATGCTAATGATAAGAGTGTTAGTTGGACTAGTAGTGATCCAAATGTTGCGACAGTTGATCAAAGTGGTAAAGTAGTTGGAATTAATACAGGAAGTACTGTGATTACAGCAACAACCAAAAATGGAATTTCTGCAAGTTGTATTGTGATAGTTGAACAGTTTGTGACAGATATTCAATTGAATAAAAATTTATTACAAATTAATTTAGGATCAAATTATAATAAATTAAAGGCAACGATATCACCAAGTAATGCAACAGATAGTTCGATTAATTGGTCCATTAAGGATTCAAATATTGCTACTATTTATCGCACTGAATTAGTTGATGGTAAAAGTGAAGTTACAATTATTGGAAACAAAGAGGGAACGACTTCTATTGTGGCGGAAACTAACAATGGGATAAAAGCGGAAGCGACACTGCAAGTAGTAAATCTTTCAACAACAGTAGATTTTTCAAAAATGGAGAGTTGTAATGAAAATGAAAGTGTGTTTTCTTTGGACGGTGTAGATTTGCATGAATGTGTTAAAGATTTTTCATTTAGAATTAATAATAAATTAAAGGGATTTCAAAATTTTGCTATAACTGATGATTATATTTATTTTAGCTATCCCGCTTCTGGATCGGTTTCTAAGACTTTTTATAAAAATAATGGGGAAGATAAAACATTACAAGCTGTTTCTGAAAACCATGTTTTACAAATTTCTAAAACTAATGGAATAATTAAAACAATGTATTTAAAATATGCTGGTCATGGGCAAGCTTTTGATGCTGGAATTACTGATCGTAATTTGTATTTGAATGCTTTTCCTCATTTATATCTTAGAAAAAGAACAAATGATTCTGTTTATGCTGCTCACTCTAGCGGAGTTGCTGTTGCAACGTTTACTGGTGAAAGTTCTGAACAAGAAATACTTAGGTATCCACCATTTGCAATTTGGATAAATAGTGATAGTAAAACATTGGAAAAAATAAGGAAAGCTGATTATGATGTGACTAAAGATGATACAATATATTATAATAAAATTAAAGAATTATCTAGTTTAAGTTCTAGGTTGGAAAATTCTTATTTTGCTATTGATGATGAAAATAATCGAATTATTTCTATTACTAAAGATAGTGTCGGTTTTGTTTATAATTTAGATGAATTTAATAAAGGAAAAACTGTTGAACCTGAATATCAACTTAATGGTGTATCAGGTTCTCAGGGTGTAGATTTATATGGTGACTATTTGTATAAATGGAATGGTGCTACACATGGCTCGTTTGAAATTTCAAAGTATAATATTAAAACAGGGAAAAAATTAAAAGAAGTTGTCTTTGATTCCACTGCCTTAGAAAAGTATTATATGAAAAGAGATTATGATAGTTGGGAGGCTGAGGGAATTAGTCTTTATAAGGGAAAAGTTTATGTTGGTGCTATGATTAGAAAATGCAGTACAGAAAATTGTTCTTCTAATGAGAAATACTTTGATATATTTATGATTACTGGAATTTAATTTAAAAATAAAAGGATTGATATATTAATTAAAACTTGCATCAAAATTGTTTCCTTAATATTCAGTAAATCTGAAAAATCACATCTAAATTTTGATATGAACCCCGTTTCTTGGACATAAGAGAAACGAGGTTTTTATATGTCAAAATTAACTTATGAAGATAAAATA
>CAKPLX010000002.1 GCA_934167785.1 uncultured Bacilli bacterium | reverse complement strand
AACTAAAGCATTTAAATCAATATTTTCAATATTAATATTTATATTGGATAATTTTTCTCCAATATTATTTAATAAATTAGATTTTCTACTCAGATAAAATACCTCTATTTCTCATAAAGATATTTTATCATTTTTTATTCAAACGCACAATTTATGATTTTATCCTGACAAATGTTAAATAGTTGTTTACAAAATCCTGAAGATATGTTATTATTTTAACATAGAGGAGGAGTAAGATGAGAAGAAGTTGTAAGGTAGTAATTTTTTTATTTTCGATGTTAATGATACCTTTTTCGGCAAATGCATTAGAAAAGAAGATTACTACTAGTGAGGAGTTAGAAAGTTGTATTTTAGAAGATGGAAAATGTATTATTGATCAGGCTATAACGGATAATATTACGATTCGTGGTAAGGATATTGTTATTGATTTGAATGGAAATGTATTAACTTCGATCGTTACATTAGAGGATAAAGCAAATTTAACGGTTGTTGATTCAAAAGGAAATGGAGAAATTGTTAATCATACTAAAGATCGTCCTGTAAAAGTGTTTGGAGGAAGTAAATTTACTTTAGAGAGTGGAATTATTCGTTCTGCTGCAAGTGATGGAATTGTATCTTCTGGTAGCAATGTTGCTATTAATGGTGGTACAATTATTGCTCAAGAAATGGGAATTGTTTATTTTAAAGGCTCTAATGTTACTTTTAATAAAGGAATAATTGAGACGAAAGATAATTGTGCTATGGGGGATAATGGTAGTGTAGGTGCTGGTGGAAATACGGTTGTTGTTAACGGTGGTGTTTTAACTAGTAATATTTCTAGTGCTGGTTATATTTCTTGTGGTATATATAATGCTAATGATACTACACTTACTGTTAAAGCTGGAACTAAGATTGTGGCGAATAAAGGTGGAGCTGGTATCGTAATTAGAGGGGGAAAAGTTACGGTTGATAGTCAGGTTATTGATGATATGGTTACAGGAAGTTCTCAAGGACGAGTAGGTGATTCTAGAGTTATTGTGTCAGGAAAAGTTGTAAAAGATTACCATTCTAAGTATCCAGCATTAAATACTATTGATGTTTCAATTAATTATAATACTGTTTCTTCAGGAATTGGTTCTAATACTTTACTTGCTAAGCAAGAGACTGCTTTAAATGAAGAAATAAAGAAAATTATTAATAATAATCAAATTGAAGAACTTGCTAATGTTGATTTGACCGATATTTCTATTAAGACGGTTATGAAGGATGTTGACGATACAGAAAAAGATGCCGTAATTCGTAAGGCAAAAGATAAGATTGAAGGATTTGAGGTAGGAAAGGTTTTAGATTTAGGAGTAGTAGTAAGTAATAAAGATAATGCTGTTGCTTCTATTACAGAAACTTCTAATAAAATTCCTTTTGGAATAGATGTTAGTAGTATTGTTATAAATGATAAACTTAATTATGAATTTCAAATTATTCGCTGTCATACTGATTTAAATGGGGAAGAAGTAATTGATGTTCTTGATTCTTCATATGATGCAGTAAATGGTGTTGTTACATTTGAAACAGATAAATTTTCTACTTACTTGATTAGTTATAAAACTTCAGAAAAAAGTGTTACAAAAGTTGATAATCCAAGTACATTTGATGGAATTGCTATTTTTGGGATTCTTGGTTTAATTTCTTTAGCTGGTTTTGTTAAGACGTTTAAAGTTCTAGAAAATAGAAAATAATATATTTAGAAAGTGATGTTTTTAGATATTGCTTTCTTTTTTTGATTAAAATACTGATTGGTTTTAATTCCTTATTTAGAGTTGTAGACTAAATTTATGCTTTAAGTTGTAAACTGAGTAAGTATTTTTCTCTTTTTCCAAAAAATTAGCAATTATTTCTTGACATTGCTAATATAATATACTATAATTGATCTAGCATTCAAGAAATGAGATTGCTAAGGAGTGGTGAGGATGATATCTGAAAGGGAGAAGCAGATTTTAAGAATCATTGTTGAAGAATATATTAAGACGGCTAAGCCTGTTAGTTCTTCACATATTTGCAAAAATATTAAATGCTCTAGTGCAACTGTTCGTAACGAGATGGTTTACCTAGAGGAACTTGGTTATTTGGAAAAAAATCACTTTGCATCAGGAAGAATTCCTAGTGAAAAGGGATATAAATATTATGTGGATCATTTGATGCAACCTAAGAATATGACTGGGGAAGATATGTTAAAATTGCAAACGATTTTTAAAAATCAATCTCTAGACTTGTCTGATACGATAAAGAAGAGTATCGAGATTGTTTCAGAAATTACGAATTACACTTCAATAGTATTGGGAACTAGTGCTAAAGTTAATCGTTTAAAGCAGGTTGAGATTGTTCCTTTAGAAGAAAACAAAATTCTTACAATTGTAATTACGGATAAGGGTGTTGTTGAGCATAAGAATTTGTATTTGCCTAGCAATATTTCTACGAGTGATGTTAGAAAAACTGTTGAGTTGATTAATAAGTTAGTTGTAGGGACGCCAATTAATGAAATTTCTGAGAAGTTGGAGTATGAAGTTAAGCCAATTATTGGGAAATATGTTAAACAACATGAAGTGTTATATAATGCTTTTTATGATGCTTTTTCAGAATTTACGAGTAATAGTAATGATGTTCATTTTGTTGGAAAAAATAATTTTTTAAAACAACCAGAGTTTTCTAATATTGAAAAAGTGAAGGAAATTCTTTCAAAGTTTGAAGATGTTAGTTCAATTAAAGAAGAAGAAAATAATGGAATTCATATTTATGTTGGTAGTGAATCTGAGATTACAGATGATACTTCTGTTGTGAAGACAAAATATAACTTTAATGGTGAAGAAGGAACTATTGCAATTGTGGGACCAAAGAGAATGGAATATGATAAAGTAGTGAGTCTACTTGATTATATCAAAAGTCATTTAGGAGGCGAAAATGAGTAAACATAAAAATCATCAGGAAAAAGAAATTTTTCCAAAAGTAGATGAAGAAAAAAAGGAAGTAAAAGAAGAAAATATTGATTCTTCTAGTGATAATTTGAAAAAAGAATGTCAATGTGGTAAAGAAAAGGAAAAACAAGAAGCTTTAAAACAAGAAGTAGAGGATGGTAAGAAACAGATAGAAGTTTTGAACCAAAAGATAGGTTCTTTGCAAGAGGCTCTTTTAAGAAATCAGGCTGAACTTCAAAATTATAAGAGAAGAAAAGATGAAGAGAATGAGAAAGTTCTAAAGTATAAGAATGAGGAGATCATTAAAGAGTTATTAGCAATTGTTGATAATTTTGAAAGAGCAATTTCAATGGATGATAATGATTTGTCTGATGAGGTATCAAAATTTTTAGCTGGATTTAAACTGATTTATACTACGATGATTGGTATTTTAAATAAGTTTGATGTTAAAGAAATTGATGCTGAGGGAATTGAATTTGATCCCGAATATCATCATGCTGTTTTGACTGATCATGATGAGAATAAACCAGCTGGTGTTATTTTAGAGGTCTTACAAAAGGGCTATCTTTATAAGGATAGAGTCATTCGACCTGCTATGGTAAAGGTAAATGAATAAGGAGATATAAATGAATCAAGAAAAAATAAAGAATATCATTTATATTGTAGTAGCAATATTGCTATCTTATCTTGCGATTCGTTTTGTTATTTGGGCATTGCCATTGGTTTTGGTTGCCTTACTTGCTTATTTTATTTATGAAAAATTAAAGATGAGCGATAGAAAAGCGAGTAGTAAGAGTAAGGGAAAGAAAAAAATTGTGATTATTGACGAAGAGCGTCATGATAATAAATAAAGGAAAGGTGAATAATTATGAGTAAAATAATAGGAATTGATTTAGGAACAACAAATAGTTGTGTATCTATATATGAAGGAGGAGAAGCCCACGTTATTGCTAATGCTGAAGGTGGAAGAACGACTCCATCAGTAGTATCTTTTAAAAAGGGAGAGATTATTGTTGGAGAGAAGGCTAAGCGTCAAGCGTTAGTTAATCCAGATACCATTATTTCTATTAAAAGAAAAATGGGAACTAGTGAAAAGGTAAAGGCTAATGGAAAAGAGTATACTCCAGAAGAAGTTAGTGCAATGATTTTAAGTGATTTAAAGAAGACAGCTGAAGCTTATTTGGGTGAGAAAGTAACAAAAGCAGTTATTACTGTACCAGCTTACTTTAATGATGCTCAAAGACAAGCAACAAAGAATGCTGGTAAGATTGCTGGATTAGAAGTAGAAAGAATTATTAATGAACCAACTGCTGCTGCTCTTGCCTATGGACTTGATAAACAAAATACAAATGAAAAAATCTTAGTATATGATTTAGGTGGGGGTACTTTTGATGTATCTATTCTAGAACTTGGGGATGGTGTTTTTGAAGTATTATCTACATCTGGTAATAACCATTTAGGTGGTGATGATTTTGATAATCGTCTAGTAGATTATATTGTTTCAGAGATTAAAAAGGAAGAAAATGTTGATTTATCTAATGATAAAATGGCAATGCAAAGAATTAAAGAGGCTGCTGAAAAAGCAAAAAAAGATTTATCAGGAATGACTTCTACACAAGTATCTTTACCATTTATTGCTCAAGTAGACGGTGCTCCTGTTAACTTTGAGATTGATATTACAAGAGCTAAATTTGAGTCATTAATTAGTGATTTAGTAGATTCTACAATGGAACCAGTAAGAAAAGCGTTAAAAGATGCAAAATTGACTAAAAATGATATTGATAAAGTTATTTTAGTAGGTGGATCTACTCGTATTCCTATGGTTCAAGATTTAGTTAAGAAAGAAACGGGTAAGGATCCTTCAAAGGGAGTTAATCCAGATGAAGTAGTTTCTATGGGAGCTGCTATTCAAGGTGGAGTATTAACAGGAGATGTTAATGATATTGTATTACTAGATGTTACTCCATTATCTTTAGGTATTGAGACATTAGGTGGTGTAATGACAGTTTTGATTCCAAGAAATACGACTATTCCAACTAGTAAGAGTCAAGTATTCTCAACGGCTGCTGATAATCAACCTGCTGTAGATATTCATGTTTTACAAGGTGAAAGACCAATGGCTAGTGATAATAAAACTTTAGGAAACTTCCAACTTACTAATATTCCACCTGCACCTCGTGGAGTACCTCAAATTGAAGTAACTTTTGATATTGATGCTAATGGTATTGTTAATGTTAAAGCTAAAGATTTAGGGACAAAGAAAGAACAATCGATAACGATTACAGCTACTAATACATTGTCTGATGAAGAGATTGATCGAATGATGAAAGAAGCTGAGGCTAATAAGGAAAAGGATGCTAAAGTAAAAGAATTAGCTGATGCTAAAAATGATGCTGAACAAGTTGTTTTCATGACAGAAAAAGCTATTAAGGATTTAGGAGATAAAGTAAGTGATTCTGATAAAAAAGAAGCTGAAGAATTGATGGATAAAGTGAAAAAGGCTATTGAAAAAGAAGATCTTGAAGAGATTAAGTCTTCAAAAGATAAATTGTTGGAGAAAGCTAATCAATTTGCATCAAAGGTATATGAAGAAGCTGCAAAGGCTAATCAAAGTACTGAAGGAGAGGAAAATACTAATACAGATTCAAGTGCTAAAAAAGATGATGATGGTGTAGTAGATGCAGACTTTGAAGAAAAATAGAAAGGAAAAAGTTCTAGGTGACTAGAACTTCTTCTTTATCAAAATAGAAAGAAAGTAGGGAAAAAGATGGATAAAAAAGATTATTATGAAGTCTTAGGAGTATCTAAGGATGCTACTGAATCAGAGATAAAGTCTGCTTTTCGAAAATTAGCGAAAAAATATCATCCTGATGTATCAACAGAGGAAAATGCTGCTGAAAAATTTAAAGAATGTCAAGAAGCTTATGCTGTATTGTCTGATCCTGATAAGAGAAAACAATATGATCAATTTGGTCATGCTGCCTTTCAACAAGGATCTGGTGGTGCTGGTGGTTTTGGTAATTTTGATTTTGGAGATATGTCTGATATTTTTGAAGATCTTTTTGGAGGAATGGGAGGATTTGGTGGATTCTCTGGTTTTACTCAATCAGGATCTAGAAGAGGAACAAGTGGTCCAAGAAAAGGCAATGATGTTTTGTATCGAATGACGATTGATTTTGAAGAAGCGGTTTATGGAACGAAAAAGGATTTAAAATTGGATATTGTAGATACTTGTCCTGATTGCGATGGAAAGGGTGGATTCAATCCTAGTACTTGTTCAACTTGTAGGGGATCTGGAACTGTAACTTCTGAGCAAAGGACTATGTTTGGAAGTTTCTTGACTAAGACAACTTGTCCAAATTGTAAGGGATCTGGAACGAGTTTTGAGAAAAAATGCTCAACTTGTAGAGGAACTGGAACAGTGAAAAAAAATAAAACAATTACAATTACTGTTCCTGAAGGAATTGATACGGATAATCGTCTTCGTGTTGCAGGTAAAGGAGAGGCTGGATTAAATGGTGGTAAGCCAGGAGATTTATATGTAGAATTTACTGTTAGAGAGCATGAATTTTATAAACGAGATGAGGATGATATTTATATTGAACTTCCTCTTACCATTACAGAAGCTATTTTAGGATGTAAAAAGGAAGTACCAACTTTATATGGAAATGTTAATTTATCTATTCCTTCTGGTACGCAATCAGGAACAAAGTTAAGACTAAAAGGAAAAGGTGTTACTAATGTTAGTAATAAGAGAAAAGGGGATATGTACGTTGTTACAAAGGTTGTTGTTCCTGAAAAAATTACAAGAGATCAGAAAAAATTGATTGAATCACTTGCAAATACTTCATTAGATACTTCTCAAGCATTTAAAAAATATTATAAATTTTTGAATAAGTAAAGTGAAATGCTTTATTTATTTTTTTTGCTTTTTTGTTTTCGTTTTTTATGGTATACTTAATAATAGTAAAGGAGTAGTAGGATGGATGTTGTATTAATTTTATTAGTGATTGCAATTATTGTTGTGGGGTTATTTTTTAAGGATTTTAAAAGTGTTGTTTATTTTTTAGGGATTATTGATATTACATTTCGGTTATTTCATAAGTTTATTGAATTAGTTAAGTTTGATGGAATTACTGAGTTTGTTCATCAGTATATTCCTTCTTCTTTAGAAGCAATAATTAATTATTATTCTACAGGAATATTAAATACAGTTTTAATTTGGGTTTTATTTTTTCTTTATGTTTATTTTTTAGTTTATTTAGTAAAATATTTTATTGGTAAGAAAAAGTAGAATGTTTTTTTATAAAAATAATGTCCAAAACCAAAGGGAAAGAAGTAGTAAGTATTGTACTAATAAAATAAGGACATTGTAGAAGCAGGGAATAAAAAGGGTTAAGATTAGTTGATAAATGGTAATGATTGGTAATATAATAATGCAGAGTATGGCAATGTAGAATTTAAAACCTATGCAATTATTTAAAAAACGATTTAAGTTATTTCTCATAGGAATCACCTATAATAATTTATGATGATTTCTTTTTTTTGCGCAAATATTTTTTGATAAAATTCTTATCTTTTCTTTTCATTTTAGAAAAATTATTATATAATGAAGTAAGCAAGGTGATAGAGATGAAAAAAAGGAAAAATGAAAAGAACAAACGTTTATTTTTAATTATTTTAGTTGTTATTGTAGTATCAGCTTTATTATTTTATACGTTAAAAAAGGATCGAAATTTGAATACATTTGAGGCTTTTGTAAAAGATGTGGTAGTTGAGGTGCAAAAGATCTTTTACCAGCCGATTTCTCGATTTAGTAATATGATGGAAGAATTTACTTCTTTAAAAGAGGTGAAGAAGGAAAATCAAATTTTGAAGTCGAATGTAGAAAAAATGGAGTCTACGGAGGCGGAGAATATTGAATTAAAACAAGAGATTGCTCGATTAAAAGGGGAATTAAATATTGAGCATGTTTTAACTGACTATGATTATTTGAATGCAACTGTTATTAGTAGAAATTCTTTTTATTGGTATAATATGTTAACTATTGATAAAGGAAGTCATAATGGGATTAAAGAGGGAATGGTCGTTATTAATTCAACTGGTTTGATTGGAAAGATTACTAATGTGTCTACTTTTTCTTCTGATGTTAAATTGATTACGACCAATGATACTAATAATAAGATTTCTGTTACCATTACTAATGGTGATACTAAACTTACAGGAATTATTAATGGGTATGATTATAAAAAAGGATTGTTGACGGTTGAGGGAATTAGTAATACGGCTACGGTGAATAATGGAGATTTTGTTTATACTTCTGGACTTGGTGGTGTTTTTCCTAGTGGAATTTTAATTGGTAAGGTTGAAGGGATCACGACGGATGTTTATGATTTGTCTAAAATTATTAATGTAAAGCCATCAGCTAAGTTTGATGATATTAATTTTGTTACAGTACTAAAAAGGAATGATGCTTCATGATGATTTTAAGTGTTGTTGTTCTTCTTTTTTCCTATTTATTCCAGATGATTTCTTCTAATTATATTGGTTATATTTATCATGATTTATCTTTTTTGACTACTATTTATATTTTGGTTGCTTTACTTGTAGTTCGGCCTTATTTTGAAAATGAAAAAAAATATTTGGTGATGCTTGTTGTTGTTGGTTTTTTAATGGGAATTACTTATACTAATGCGGTTTTTTTAAATATTTGTCTTTTTTTGGTTGTTTATTATTTTACTAAGTTTTTTCATTTCTATTTTCCCTATAATTATTTAACAATAAATATTAGTGCTTTAGTTGGTATATTTATTTATCATATTTTTAGTTTTTTGTTTTTATATATGGTTGGTTATGATCATTATCATGTTGGAATTTTACTTGAGATATTATTCCATAGTATTCCAATGACAATTCTTTATACGACTTTGGTTTATTTTTTGGTAGATACTATTTATCATCGATTGGGCTTACGGGAAGTTAAGTAGGATTTACAGAAAAAATTATCTTTGCTATAATAGATTAGAAAGTTTGGGTGGCATATGAACTTTGAAAAGAAAAATACTTTAATTATTTTAATTGCAGGAAAGGCTAGAAGTGGAAAGGGAGAAGTTGCTAAATTTTTACAAGAAAAGTTTTTAGAGGAAAAAAAGAAGGTTATTATTTCTCCTTATACTAAATATTTAAAGAAGTATATTTGTGAAATTACGGGAAAATCCTTTTTAGATGAGGATAAGCCTAGGGATTTGTTACAAAAGATTAGTTCAGAATTAATTAAGAAAAGATTAGGTAATCAGGATTTTTTTCTTCGTCGTCAAATAGAAGATTTAGAGTTTTATCACTATTTTATGGACGTTGTTATTATTCCTGATGTGCGGTTTCCTGAAGAAATTAGTAGAGTTAAAGAGAGATTTTCTAATGTTGTTTCCATTGGAATTAAGAGAGAAGGATATGTTAGTCCTTTAACGAAAGAACAACAAGAAGATGTTACTGAGGTTTCTTTAGATGATTATACTGATTATGATTATTTTTTCAAAAATACTTCTTTAGAAGTACTTTATGAAAAAGCGTTAGAGGTAGTAAGAGAATTAAAGAAAGAAGGTAGAATATGAATAAAATAATAGCTGTTGTTGGAATGTGTGGAAGTGGGAAGAGTATTGCTTCGGATATGTTAGTAGAAAAGGGCTTTCAAAAAGTTTATTTTGGAGGGGTTACTTTAGATAAGTTGAAGGAAAAGGGCTTAGAAGTGACTCCAGAAAATGAAAAAATGATGCGTGAGAAGTTACGTGAAGATTTAGGAATGGGAGCGTTTGCTAAAATTCTTTTGCCGAAAATTCAGGAATTGGCTCAGGATAGTGATGTTGTTTTAGATGGGTTGTATTCTTGGGATGAGTATAAAATTTTAAATGAAGAGTTAGGAAAAGAAATGAAGACGATTGCAATTATTGCGGATAAGAAGATTCGCTATCGTCGACTTAGTGAAAGAGAGATTCGACCTCTTACTAGAAAGGAAGCGAAAGAAAGAGATTTAGCGGAAATTGAAAATATTGCTAAAGCGCCACCTATTGCTTATGCAGATTATTTTATTTTGAATAATGGTACTTTAGAAGAATATAAGGATAGGTTAGAAATGATAATAAAGCAAATTTAAAGGATGTGTAGACGATGAAAAAAATGACAGGTGAAGAAATAATTAGAACTTATATTGACTTTTTTGTGAGTCATGGACATTTGGAGGTAGAAAGTGCTTCTTTAATTCCTAAAGATGATCCTAGTGTTTTATGGATTAATGCTGGAGTAACTCCACTTAAAAAATATTTTGATGGTAGTGTTATTCCAAAGAATAGAAGATTAACAAGTTGTCAGAAGTGTATTCGTACTAATGATATTGAAAATGTTGGTGTAACTGCTAGACATCATACTTTCTTTCAGATGTTGGGAAATTTCTCGGTAGGTGATTATTTTAAAAAAGAAGCATTAACTTGGGCTTTTGAACTTTTAACTAGTGAGAAATATTTTGGATTTGATAAGAATAAACTTTATATGACGGTTTATCCTAGGGATACTGAGGCGTATCAGTTATGGATTAGTTTGGGAGTAGAGCCTAGTCATATTATTAAGCTAGAAGGAAATTATTGGGAAATTGGTGAAGGTCCAAGTGGTCCAGATAGTGAGATTTTTTATGATCGTGGAGAAGAATTTGATCCTGATGGTTTAGGAATTCAGTTGTTAGAAGAAGATAGGGAAAATGATCGTTATATTGAGATTTGGAATAATGTATTTAGTCAATATAATGCAAAGAGTGGTGTTCCTAGGGAAGAGTATGCAGAACTTCCTAGTAAGAATATTGATACAGGTATGGGTGTTGAGCGTATGGCTTGTATTATGCAAGGCGCTGTTACCAATTATGAGACGGATCTTTTCTTACCGATAATGGATAAAATTGCTGAGATTAGTGGAATAAGATATAATGGGCAAAGGGAATTTAAGGTTATTGCTGATCATATTCGTACACTTACTTTTGCTTTGTCTGATGGGGCAACTTTTGAAAATTATGGAAGAGGGTATGTTTTAAGAAGGTTACTTCGTCGTTCGGTGATGATGAGTAGAAAGTTGAATATTAATTGTAGTTTTATGGCTGAACTTGTTGATGTAGTGATGGAAAAGTATGGAAATATTTATCCTGATTTGCTTCCTCATAAAGAAGTGATTAAAGATCAGATTACTAAGGAAGAAGATTTATTTCATAAGACTTTGATTTCTGGTGAGAAGAGATTAGAAGAATTATGTCAGAATAATACTGTTAAAGAGATTTCTGGGGAAGATGCTTTTCGGTTATATGATACTTATGGATTTCCTATTGAACTTACTGTTGAGTATGCTAGCGAGTTTGGATTTCATGTAGATCAGGATTCTTTTTATAAATATATGGATATGCAAAAAGTAATGGCTAGACAAAGTCGTAAGGTTGTTAATAGTATGAATTTACAAAATGAACTTTTGATGAATTATACAAAAGAAAGTAAATTTGTTGGCTATGAAAAATTAGGTAATAAAACTGTAGTAATGGATATCATGAAAGATGATCAATTTGTAGATTCTATTATTGATGAAGGTTATGTTTTCTTGGAGGAAAATCCATTTTATGCAGAGTCTGGTGGACAAATTTACGATATAGGATATTTGAAAAATGAGGATTGCCGTGTTGAGGTTGATGAGGTTGTTAAAGCTCCAAATAAGCAACATTTGTTACATGTTAAAGTTTTAGAAGGTGTCCTAAAAAAAGGAAGTACAGTTTTAACTCATGTTTTGCAGGAACGTCGAGAAGAAATTATGAAAAATCATAGTGCTACGCATTTATTGCAAAAGACATTACAAGAATTTCTTGGAGATAATGTTCATCAGGCTGGAAGTAGAGTAGATTCTAATAGTTTTCGTTTTGATTTTACTTATCATGGTCGTTTAAGTGATGATTTAATTATGAAAATTGAAAAGAGAGTTAATGAAAGGGTAGTGGCTAATGTTGATACTAAGATAGAATATTTACCACTTGAAGAAGCTAAGAAAAAGGGCGCTATGGCTTTATTTGATGATAAGTATGGAGATATTGTTCGGGTTGTTACTTTGGGAGATTCTGTAGAATTATGTGCGGGGACCCATGTTGCTAATACTGGAGAAATTGGTAAGATTGCTATTATTTCTGTTTTAAATAAGGGCGCTGATACTTTTAGAATTGAGGGAACAGCTAATGAAAAGATGAATGATTTACTTCATTTAGTGGTTGATCCTTATCAAAATGAGATAAAAAAATTACTTTCTAAGGCGAAAAATATTTTACTTGAGGCTAAAAATGAGAATTTGGAATTGGAATTTTCGTTTGATTTTGATGATAGGGAAATGTCTAGTTATCGAGATGTTGTTGAATATAAAGAAAAATTAGCTGAATTAAAAGAAAAAATTAAAGAATTAGAAAAGAATTATAAAAATTTGAAGAGAAAAAATACGGTTCGAGATATTACCGCATTTACTACTAATATGGAAATTCTTGGGGGAATGAAGACAAGTATTGTTATTTTGGAAGATTATGATATTGATAGTATGCGGGAACTTGCTGATGCGATTGTTAATAAATATGAGGATTGTTTTGTACTTCTTGCCAATGTTGTAGATAATCATGTTAATATTATTGCCAAATCAAATAGTGATAAGGTGAATTGTGGTACTATTGTGAAAAAATTATCTGTACAATGTAAAGGAAATGGTGGCGGTAGTGCTAAATTTGCTCAAGGTGGCGGTAGCGATGCTTCAGATTTAGCAACGTATTTAAATGAAGTGAAGGAAGAGTTAAAAAATAATTAGTGTCAACTAAGAATAAAATGCTTAATAAGAAATTAATTTTATAGTATGCTTTAATTTAATGAGTTTGAGTAGGTGAAATATGAAAAAGATTTGTTATTTATTCTTCATTGTCCTTCTTTTTCTTGGTACAGGGTGTGAGAATAAGGAAGAAGAAGAGAAGAATAATTATATTGCTTATCGAAACAATTTATTTAGTAGGAAAGATTATTCTAGTGATCTTCCTTTTGAGCTTGTTTTTGATATTGAACGTGAAGATGAGCAGACTATTCATTATAAAGTGACTTTTTCTGATCCTAAAGAGAATATGCATCAGATTAAAGCTATGGTGGTGAATAATTATAGTAATGATGATGTTTTTCCATCAGTTGGATTATTTGATGAGAAGGAAGAACTACTGGTTGATGTTCAAGAGAATTCTTCTTTGGAATTGGAAGGAAAGATTAATTCTACTAAGGATCTTAGTAAATTAAAGTTGAATTTAAAGATATGGATTTCTTATCAAACGGATACACAAGAGAAGAAAGATTTTTATTATCAAACTTAAAAAAGTTATTGAAAGGGTAATCAATAACTTTTTTTGACATATTTATTCCAAGGAATGTTATATTATAATTTTGGTGATAGAATGAAAGTAAAATTATTTGATGAATCTCATGAAAAAGATTTAGAAGATGATATTAATCTTTTTTTTAAGGAAAAGAATCCTGATGTGATTGATGTAAAGTATAGTGTATCTAATGCTATTTATGGGGAGGAACAAATTTATTGTTTTTCGGCTTTAATTTTATATAAAGAAAATCAGGAATAAAAAAAGGAGTGCTCATTTCGGCACTCCTTTTTAAATGATTATAAATTGGTTATTTTTGCAATCAATAGTAATGGTACTATTGTATTTTATTTTATCTTGTAGAATAGCATTAGCAATTAAAGATTCAATGTTTCTTTGGACAAATCTTTTTATTGGTCTTGCTCCAAAATCTTCGTTATAAGAACTTTCGATAATTAATTCTTTTGCTTCTTTGGTAAGAAGAATTTTTATTCTTTTATCTTTAAGTCTTGCTTCAATTTCTTGAATAATCTTATCTAAGATAAGTGAAATAGTATCCTTTTTTAGTGAATGGAAAATAATAATTTCATCAATACGATTAATGAATTCTGGCTTGAAGGTTTGGTGAAGGAGATTCATGACCATTTGATTAGCATTTTCTTTGTTGTCTAGGATATATTCACTTCCTAGATTAGAAGTCATAATAATAATGGTATTTTTAAAATCAACAGTTCTTCCTTGGCCATCTGTAATGCGTCCATCATCTAGGATTTGTAATAAAATATTAAAGACATCTTTATGTGCTTTTTCAATTTCATCAAATAAAACGATAGAATAAGGATTTCTTCTAACGGCTTCGGTTAATTGACCTCCGTCATCATAACCAACATATCCTGGAGGAGAACCAATTAATCTAGCAACAGAATGTGGTTCCATATATTCACTCATATCAATACGAATCATGTGTCTTTCATCGTCAAATAGTTCATAAGCTAGTGTTCTTGCTACTTCTGTTTTTCCAACACCGGTTGGTCCTAAGAAAATAAAGGAACCGATTGGTCGATTGGGATCTTTGATCCCTGCTCTTGCTCGAATAATGGCTTCGCTTACTAGGTGAATTGCTTCTTGCTGGCCCATTACTCTTTGATTCATGTTTTTTTCTAAGTTAAGTAATTTATCTCTTTCACTACCAACTAGTTTTTGAATTGGAATCATTGTCCATTTAGAGATAATTGCGGCAATATCTTCTTCATCAACAGTATCTGATAGAATATCATTTTTATTTTGTTTGTTTAATTCTGTTAATTCTTGTTCAAGTTTTGGAATTACACCGTGTCTTAATCGAGCGGCAGATTCTAAATCATAGTTTGCTTCTGCGATTTCTAGTTTGTAATTAGCGTTTTCAATTTCTTCTTTTTTCTTACTGATGGCTGTGTTGATTTTTTTCTCTTCTTCCCATGCTTGACTAATTTCTTGTTCTTTTTGGTGAAGAATACTTAATTGTTTGTCTATTTCTATTTTTCTGTTTTTAGAGATATCATCTTTTTCTTTTTTTAAGGCTTCTTTTTCAATTTGAAGACGCATAATTTTTCTTGTTAAAGAGTCTAGTTCTGTTGGAACGGATTCCATTTGAACTTTGATTGTAGCACAAGCTTCATCTACTAAATCAATTGCTTTATCCGGTAGAAATCTACTAGTGATGTAACGATCGGATAGGGTGGCTGCTGCGACTAAGGCTCTATCTTTAATGTTTACGCCGTGATAGACTTCGAATCTAGATTTTAATCCTCTTAGGATAGTGATAGTATCTAAAACTGTAGGCTCATTAACTTGAACTTTTTGGAATCTTCTTTCTAAAGCACCATCTTTTTCAATATACTTTCGATATTCGTTTAAGGTAGTGGCACCAATGCAATGGATTTCTCCTCTGGCTAACATTGGCTTTAACATATTACCAGCATCCATGGTTCCTTCCATTCCACCTGCACCTACAATCATATGAATTTCATCAATAAACATAATGATATTTCCATGACTATTTTTTACTTCTTTTAATACTGCTTTTAATCTTTCTTCGAATTCACCACGATATTTTGCTCCAGCAATTAATGCACCCATATCTAATTCCCAAATGGTTTTATTTTTTAAACTATTAGGAACATCACCTTTAATAATACGACTTGCTAACCCTTCGACGATAGCGGTTTTTCCAACACCTGGTTCACCAATTAGAACTGGATTATTTTTAGTTTTTCGTGATAAAATTCTGGTAATGCTTCGAATTTCTTCATCTCGACCAATAACGGGATCGATTTTTCCGTCTGTTACCATTTTTGTAATATCACGACCATATTTTTCTAATGGTTTTACTTGTTCTTCTTGCATATTATTTTGCATAATAACACTTCCTTTCTTCATTTTGTAACCTTATTATAGCACGTTTTTAGCAATTGTCAACATAGATTGCTAAAATGTTTCTCAAAAGTTAAAAAAATTCTTGACAACAAAAGGTAATGGTGATAAAATAGTTAACCAAATCAAGGGGACAAGGGGAAATCCAAAAAGAAAAGAAAAAAAGGGTTAGATCATTATTTTCATAATTTCCCAGTTGGTCGTATGGGTGGTGATTGGTAATGAGTGTGGAAAAGTTAAGAAGAAAAGTTTTATTTAGTCTTATTTTAATCTTGGTTGGTATTTCTTTATTACTTAATGATTATGTTGTTGCTAAAAGAGAAAAAGTATTTAGTGCTACAAATTTAGAGTTAACGGAAATCCAAAAAGAAGAAGAAGAAAAAAGTAAGAAGTTAGAAGAAGCAAAGAAAACGGAAGAAAATAAAACTTCATCAGAGAGGGTAGAGAATAATACAAGTAATAGTGATTATGAGACTTATGCTGGAATATTGGAAATTCCTAAAATTAATTTTAATAAAGGTTTTTATCGAAAGGATTCTTCTTTAAATAATGTTAAGTTTAATTTGAAGATATTGGATTCTTCTAGTTATCCAGATGAAAAAAATGGAAATACCATTATTATTGGACATTCGGGAAATTATAGTAATAGTTATTTTGCTAATCTTTATCAATTAGTAGTTGGAGATACAGCTAGTATTCGTTATGGTGATAAAAAATATCATTATAAGATTGTTAATATTTATGATGATATCAAGGATGGTACGGTAACAATTTATCGTGATGAAAGTAAAACTTGTTTAACTTTAATTACTTGTACAAAAGATGATGAAACTAAACAAACAATTTATATTTTTGAATTAGAAAGTGTAGAGTAGGGGGGACTTAAGATGAAATATACGAGTATTTTTGAAAAATTATTTAGTCTTATTTCGGTTGCAAATACATCTTTAGTAAATGTAATATTTTTAGGAATTATTCTTTTTTTGATTTTCCTTTTTTCAAGAAAGAAAATTTCTAAAAAAGTTTGTTTTATCTTCTCTTTTATTAGTACTCTTCTTTTGATTGGTTATGTTATTTTGAATAATCTTACTGTACTAGGAAAAGTAGGAGATTCTATTATGGATGATTTCTTTACTAATATCTATTTTCCTTCTACTTATTTCTATTTGTTTGTTTTAATCTTTATGAATATTGCTATTGTTGGTAGTTTGATTAATATAAGACATAAAAGTAGTTATAAAACAATTAATGGAATTTTTCTAATTATTATTGATTTTCTATTTGCACTTATCTTAGAATTGATTTCTGTGAATAAGGTGGATATTTTTAAGAAAGTTTCTCTTTTTTCTAATAAAAATTTAATTATTTTGTTAGAACTTAGTGTTATAGTTTTTGTCTTTTGGCTTCTTAGTTTAGCGGTAGTTTATTTGAGTAGTGTTTTATCAGAGAGAATTCTATTGAAACGAGAGAAAAAGGAATTAGCGAGTGATACTTTAAAAAATACGGCTAATGTTTCTAATTTAGTTTTAGAAGATGTTGCTTTGAATCAAGAGTCAAAAGAGCCAGTATTGAAAGAGGTTAATGTTAATAAAGTTGAAGAGTCGGTAAATGAAGCTCCTTCTTATCAATTTATTCCAACGATGCCAAGACATTTTGAAAATACGGAAAATTCTTCTTGGAATAAACAGATGATGATTGAACAAATGCTTCAACAGGAAGAAAATACTTCTGTGGTAGTACCATTTTCTAGTGATGAACTTCATTTAAATAAAGAAGTACAATCTTCATTTGATTTGAGTTCATTTGTTCCAAGAGAGCAGGAAAAGAAAGTGATTGTACCACATGCTTCTGAGGCGAATGGTTCTGTTTTGGATCAAATTTTAAATAATAGTTTGCCATATGTTCAAGAAGAGAGTAAGAGTCGTGAGGTTTTCAATGAAAAAAATACTTATACATTGAATGATTATCGAATTTTTAATAAAATGTTGAAAGATATTCGTGAACATAATCAAAGTAATTCTGTTGTGATTGATAAAGATTTAGAGTATCGTTTAATTACAAAATATTCAACAGAGACCTATCATTTGTTTCAAAGAATGTTAAAAAACTATTCAGCTAATTAATTAATAAAGGGGGAGATTGGTGTGAAGAAAATATTTTCCATTAATCCGTGTTATCTTATTTTGATCATTTTGTTTTTTGTAGTTAGTATGATTTTTATGGGAAAAAAGAAAGTTTCTTCTTCTCATAAGATGATTTTTACAATTAGCTATTGTCTTTTGGGGATAATGACATTTTCTTATGTTAATGGTATTATTAGTAGTATTTTTCAATTAAAGTATTTATCAGTAAAAACTTATTTAATTGTTGTTGTGATTGTGAATGCAATTGTTTTATTTACTTTGAATCGTAAAATTGCTTTTTTCTATTCTGTTTTAAATTATCTCTTGTTTATTATTACTACAATTATTTTGGGATCTACGATAGCGGTTGTTTTAGGAAATAAATATCCTAGTCTATATGTAATGGATGTTGGTAATGCGGTTAATTTTATTGATTTGAGTATTGTTATCTTTCTTTTATATTTGATTTTACTTTGTCTTACTTATATTGGCTATTTTCTTTTTTCTAAAGATAAAGATTATGTTGTGTCAGAGAACTTTTCTTCTTTTAGGAATGTTTTAAAAGAAAATATTCTTTTAAAAAAGAATGAGTTAGGAAAAAAAGAAAAATTATTCAAAAAACCTCAAAGAAAGGAAAGTACTTTTTCTACTTCTTTGATGACGAAAGAGGAATTACTTCATTTTGATAGAAATCAAATACTAAGTATTCATGGAGAAGATTGTAATATTATTTTTTCTGATAGTAATATGGATCATATTTATCAAAATTATTTAATCTTATCGCGAGATATTCATGCTAGAATGGTAAATGGATATACTTTAGAGGAAAATAAAATGTTAAAGAGTATTTGTTCTAAATTACAAGTTGGTAATTTATCTAATATTGATATGAGTAATGTTAGTATTTTAAATAAGATTAGTGTTGAAGAATATCAGTTGTTAAGAAATGTTTTTAATATGAATTAGAAATCTTGCTTTTTGTGTAGAGAGCAAGATTTTTTGATAAAAAAAGAATTGTATTTCTATTGATATAGATTACAATTCTATAATAAAGTTTATTCTACGGTAACAGATTTGGCTAAGTTTCTTGGTTTATCGATATCTAAATTTTTTCTTTTTGCTGTATAATAAGCAATTAATTGTAGAGGGATAATACTTAATATAGGGGAAGTATATTCATCTGTTTTTGGTAAGTAAATGATTTCATCATAGGCATTTTTATCAATATTTTCTAGGATGCCTTTTGTAATGATTAGAATAACATAGGCTCCTCTAGCTTTTACTTCTTTTATGTTGCTAATTGTTTTTAAGGCTGTTTCTTTGTGGGTAATTAAAGCGATTACTGGAGTATTTTCTTCGATTAAAGAAATAGGTCCATGCTTAAGTTCACCGGCTGGAAATGCTTCGCTATGAATATAAGTAATTTCTTTTAGTTTTAAGGATCCTTCTAACATACTTATATAGTCGATATTTCTTCCAAGGTAGAAAATATCTTTTTTCAAATAGATGTGATCAATGATAGAGGAATAATCAAAATTAATTAATTCTTCAATCTTTTTTGGCAATTCCTGATAAGTATTTTTCTCTTCTTTTTTCTTTTGATATTCTAAAGCAAGTAATCCTAGGACATATATTTGGGAAGTATAGGCTTTAGTAGAAGCAACAGCGACTTCACTTCCAGCGTGTGTATAAATAACAAAGTCACATATACGGGCAATAGAACTATTGTAGACGTTAATAATTCCTAAAGTAGTTGTTCCTTCTTCTTTGGCCATTTTAATACATGCTAATGTATCAGCCGTTTCTCCAGATTGGGAGATGGCAATAACTAAAGTATTTTCATCTAAAAAGTTTTTTTGGTAGCGATATTCAGAAGCAACATAAACATTCACTTCGAAATCAGTATTTTTTTCTAATAAATACTTCCCAATAAGTCCAGCATGATAAGCTGTTCCGCAGGCAACAATATGGATACGCTGATAAGAAGTAATATCAGGTAGTTTTTCTTTTTGATTAAAATAGAGTGTATTCCATTTTTGAATAAGTTGACTTTGTTCTTTGATTTCTTTTATCATATAATGCTCTTGTTCGCCTTTGGTAGCGATTTCTACTTCTTCATTTAATGTTTTTATTGTACACTCTTTTAGAGTGCCTTCTTGGTAAATGGCGATGTCATTCATTGAAAGAATACCAATTTCATTATCCTCTAAAATAATATAATTCTTTGTTTCGTCTAGGTAAGCAGAAAAATCAGAGGCAATAAAGTATTCTTCTTTTCCTATACCAATAACTAAAGGACTTTCCTTTTTTATTACATAAAGTTTGTCTTGTTCGGTTTGATCCATTATTACGATTGCATAGCTCCCTTTTATTTTTTTCATGACTTTGTTTAAAACATCAATCATTTTTAAAGAGGAATGGATTTTCTTTTCCCAATCAATTAGGGCACAAGCAACTTCTGTATCTGTTTGGGTTTGAAATGAATATCCATGATTTTCTAGTTCTTTTTTTAAATCTAAGTAATTTTCAATAATTCCATTATGAACAATAGTAATATTGCCTACTTGATGAGGGTGAGAGTTTTTGGTAGTGACTTTACCGTGGGTTGCCCATCTTGTATGGCCGATTCCAATATGGCTGGAAATGGAGAAATTTAATTTTTCTTCTAATTTTTGAATTCTTCCTACACTTTTTTGAATTTTAATTTTGTTATGGTCAAAAAAAGCTACTCCCGCGGAGTCATATCCTCGGTATTCCAACCTTTTAAGACCTTTAATAAGAATTGGTAATGCTTGTTTTTTACCAATATATCCAACAATACCACACATAAAAATTTTAATTCCTTTCTTTATGATATACTTTTGTTACAATTTTGATTTTGTTTTTTGTATATATCTTCTTCTTGTAGTATCCGCCGAAAATTCGATAAACTACAATCCTCGTCACCTTTGTTAGGTCTGGCGCTTCGATGATGTTTTTTCCTTTCTATCATTCATCTTATTTCTATTATATAGAATTTGATGTGTAGGTTGCAAGAGAAAAATTTAATTTTTTCTTTTTTTAAAATACATTTTCTTTTTTTTGAATTATTTAAAGGCCTTGCTTCTTGTAAATTTTTTGGTTTAATGTTAAAATATGTCTTATCATTTTTATCATTTTTTAGAGTTGTTATTAAGGAAGATGATGTGATAAATATAAAAAGTGAAAGAAAAGATGATTTATTTCTTTGTTTAAAAAGTGAATTAGTTAGGATTCCTGATATTGATGTTTCGATAAATGCTGATTCTTTGAAAAATTTGTGTGTAAAATTACCATTGGTATTATTAGAAAAAATATTTGTTGATTTTAATGGATTCGAAAAATTGAATGTAGAAGATCTTAGAAAGTTAGATTCATCAGAGTTGGATGTTTTTTGTCTTTCTTTGATCGGAACAAATTTAAGTTATACGAATATTGCTATTGATCCGCAGAAGGTAAAAAATAAAGATTTGTCTTATGTAAATTTAAAGGGGATTGATTTATCGCATGCTGATTTTATGGGAGTTAATATTGTGGGTGCAGATTTGAGTTATACCAGTGCTTTAATTGATCCACAAAAAGTGTTAGATAAAAATTTTCAAGAAATTGATATGGAAGGTAATGACTTATCAGGAATGGATTTCACAGACGTAAATATAGAAAATGCAAATTTACATGGAACGGAGGCTTTAATTGACCCTCAGAAAGTGTTGAATAAAAATTTATCTTATACAAATTTAAAAGGATTAAATTTGCAAGGAAAAGATTTTACTG
Organism: uncultured Bacilli bacterium; assembly: GCA_934167785.1. The sequence continues at coordinate 33,726 of CAKPLX010000002.1, read as the reverse complement.
ATGTGGATGTTTGCGGAGCTAATTTGAGTTATACGGGGGCTTTAATTGATCCTCAAAGAGTAATGGATGCGAATTTTTCTCGTATTAATATGGAAGGAAATGATTTATCAGGGAGAGATTTTTCTGGTGTTGATATTCAATGCTCTGTGTTAAAAGATACTGGAGCTTTAATTGATCCCCAAATGGTTTCTAGAAAAAGTTTTTATGGAGTAAATGCAGAGAATCTTGACTTATCTAGAGCTGATTTTTCAGGAGTTGAAGTAAGATTTGCTAAATTAGCGAATACTGGGGCAAGATTATCAAAATTTCAGCAAGAAGTACTTAGAGGGTTTTTGGATGAAGATTTTTCTATGGTTGTTTGTACTATTAAAGATGGAGTGTCTAAAGTTCTAAGAAAACAACAAGGAAATTATAGATAGTTTTAAGGGAAGGAGTTATTGTTTATGCAACTTAATGAAAAAAGAAAATATGATTTATTTGATTGTTTAAATGAAGAGTTAAGATCGTTACCCGGGGTTGTTTTTTCAAGTAATCGTGAAGAGATAATGAACTATCAGCGAGTAAAGTTACCTTTTGATTTGTTAAAGAAGATTATTATTGATTTTAATGGCTATCGTGAATTAGAAGTAGAGACTTTAAGGAAATTAGATTTGTCAGAATTAAGTTTTGATGGAATGTGGTTACATTGTGTGGATTTAAGTTATACTAATGTTTCCATTGATCCACAAAAAGTTTTATCAAAAAGCCTTAATCGTGCTAATTTAGCAGGTGTGGATTTATCAGGTAAAGATTTCACAGGAGTAAGTATTGAGCATTCTGACTTGAGTTATACTGGAGTTTCCATTGATCCTCAAGAAGTTAACAATCGTTCATTGCTTGGTACTAATTTGACTGGTAATGATTTATCAAGAGGGAATTTTAATGATGTTAATGTCCAATTGGCGAATTTGAGTTATACTGGAGCTTTAATTGATCCACAAAAAGTTTTAGATAAAAGCTTTTTTGGTACAGAAATGGAGAATATAGATTTAAGTAAGGCTGATTTTACGGGAGTAAATATAGGAAGTGCTAATTTGCAAGGAACTGGAGCTTTAATTGATCCGCAAAAAGTATTCAATAAAAGCTTATCTCATACGAATTTAAGAGGTTTAAATTTTGATGGAAAAGATTTTACAGATGTGAAAATTGATCAAGCTGATTTGAGCTATACCAATGCTTTATTAGATCCACAGGTGGTTTGGAATAAGAATTTAAGTGGTACTCAATTAGTTGGCGTTGATTTATCAGATAAGGATTTTTCAGGAGTAGATGTTACAAGAGCAAATTTAGATAAAACAGGTGCTCGACTATCGTTTGATCAAAAACGGGAAGTATTGTCTTGTGTTGATCAAAATGATTTTGTGAATGCTCTTCAAGTAATAAGAGAAAAATGTAGTGAGATGAGAAAAAGTTTAGATTGTTTATCTAGTTTAGATGAAAAGGAAGAAATAAGTTTAAAAATTAAAAAATTATAGTCAAAAAAGATCATATCAATTGATGTGATCTTTCTTGATTGTGTTATAATATTTTTTAGGAAGGAATTATGATGAAAGAAAATATAGAATGTACTGTTTTAAGAGATGAAGATATAGTAAAGTACTTATCTAGCTTGGGATATGCTAAGAATAAAGTTAAAACTTACGTAAAGTTAGGTTTTATTAAAGTAAATGGAGAAAAGGTAAAGAAATTACCTTATTTATTAAGAGAAAATGATAAGGTAAGAATAGAAAAAAGTGATACAAATAATTATGATATTTCTATTGTGTATGAGGATGATCATTATTTAGTAGTAGATAAGAAAGCAGGATTATTAACAATAAGTACTTCTAATCAAACTAAAAAAGACGAAGATACTCTTTATAAACGGGTGAGGGCATATTTGAATCATAAGCGTGAATATGCTTTTATTGTGAATAGAATAGATAAGGAAACTTCGGGGCTTGTTATTTTTGTTAAAAATGAGCAATTAAAAGAACAATTACAAGCAAATTGGAATAATATTGTGAAAAAAAGGGGATATATTGCTGTTGTATCGGGGAGTATTGCAAAGAAGGGTTATATTGATAATTATTTATATGAGGATAAAATGACTTTTACGCATTCTACTAAAGTTGGTGGAAAAAGAGCGATTACGGATTATCAACCAATAAAAATGAATCGTCAATATACTATGCTTGATGTAGAAATTAAGACAGGAAGAAAAAATCAGATTCGGGTTCATTTTAAAGAGATGGGTTATCCTATTTTAGGAGATAAAAAGTATGGTAGTCGAGAAAATCCTTTGAAGCGACTTGCGTTGCACCATTATGAAATTAGTTTTATTGATCCGATAACTGGTAAAAAATTTACTTTTACTTCTCAGGTTCCAAAGGAGTTTTATGATTTATTTTGTTAGTATTAATCTTCTAAGTCTTTTTTTATGTAAATTGGATAAGGTAAAATCAATTCATCATAAATGGAGAATTCCTGAGAGAGTATTATTAACCATTTCTTTTTTAGGAGGCTGTTTTGGTATGATGATTGGAATGTTGTTATTTCATCATAAGACGAGAAAGCCTAAATTTTATTTCGTTTATTTATTTAGTATAGTTTGGATTGTTATTTTGATGGCAATTTGCTATAATTGAGAAAAGGTGCGTGATAAAGTGGAGCTAGAGAAAATTAGAAATTTTAGTATTATTGCTCATATTGATCATGGAAAGAGTACTTTGGCTGATCGAATTTTGGAAAAGACAAATGCTGTGGATAAGCGGGTGATGAAAGAACAAATTTTGGATAATATGGATATTGAGCGTGAAAGAGGGATTACAATTAAATTAAATGCTGTTAGGTTAAATTATCGTGATTATATTTTAAATTTAATTGATACACCGGGGCATGTTGATTTTAGTTATGAAGTGTCTAGATCATTGGCTGCTTGCGAAGGGGCTATTTTAGTTGTTGATGCAACGCAAGGAATTGAGGCTCAAACTTTAGCAAATGTTTATCTGGCTTTAGATAATGATTTGGAAATTATTCCGGTTATTAATAAAATAGATTTACCTAATGCTGAACCTGAGTTGCGACGTCAAGAATTAGTAGATACTTTTGGATTTAATCCAGAAGATGTGGTTTTTACTTCAGGAAAAACGGGAGAAGGGGTTGATTTACTTCTTTCAAAAATTGTTGAGAAAGTTCCTGCTCCTAGAAAAGAAGAGGATGATCATTTAAAGGCTTTGATATTTGATAGTTATTTTGATTCATATCGAGGAGTTGTTGCTTTTGTTCGCGTTGTTTCGGGAAGTGTCCATGTTGGCGATAAAATTATGATGAAGACAACGGGGGCTAGTTATGAGGTTACAGAATTAGGGTTTCATACACCTAGTACAGTTAAGGTGGAACAATTATCGGCTGGTGAGGTTGGTTATATTTGTGCTAGTATTAAAGATATTTCTGATGTTCGAGTTGGGGATACTATTACTTTAGCAAGTAATCCTTGTATAGAAGCTTTGCCTGGCTATAAGAAGATGAAGCCAATGGTTTATTGTGGGTTATATCCTATTGATTCTAAAAAATATCCTGCTTTGCGAGAGGCTTTGGAAAAGTTAAAGATTAATGATGCTAGTTTAGTATTTGAAACAGAGTCTTCAACGACACTTGGTTTTGGTTTTCGAACTGGTTTTTTAGGACTTTTACATATGGAAATTATTGTGGAGCGAATTGAGAGAGAGTTTCATGTTGAGTTAATTGCAACTAGTCCTTCGGTTATTTATGAGATTACTTTAACGGATGGTAGTATAATTTCAATTGATAATCCAAGTGAATTTCCTGAGAGAGTGAAGATTAAAGAAATTAAGGAACCTTTTGTTCGAACGAGTATTTTTGTTCCTAGTAATTATGTTGGAAATATTATGGAATTGTGTCAAAATAAGCGGGGAACTTATTTATCGATGGAATATCTTGATGAGAAGCGGGTAAATATTCATTATGAATTACCTTTGTCGGAGATTGTTTATGATTTTTTTGATAAACTGAAAAGTTATACAAAGGGGTATGCTTCAATGGATTACGATATTATCGGAAATAAACCTAGTGATTTGGTGAAGATGGATATTTTGCTGAATGGGGAAATTGTGGATGCCTTATCGATTATTGTTCATCGCGATTTTGCTTATCATCGTGCACGAGTGATTGTTGATAATTTAAAGAAATTGATTCCAAGACAGATGTTTGAAGTGCCTATTCAAGCGACAATTGGAAGTAAAGTGATTGCAAGAGCTGATATTAAAGCAATGCGTAAAAATGTTTTAGCGAAGTGTTATGGTGGCGATATTACAAGAAAAAGAAAATTATTAGAAAAACAGAAAGAAGGAAAGAAAAAAATGAAACAAATTGGACATGTTGAAGTTCCTAGCGAAGCTTTCTTATCTGTTTTAAGTACAGAAGAAATTATTGAGGATTAGAAATTCCTTTTATAATTTTTCTCATATTATATAGTAGTAAGGGGGAATTTGGATGGATAATAAGGCTTTCTTAAATAAAAAAGAAATCAAAAAATATATTTTGGATGCTTCTAGTGATTTAGAAATCTTAATTGATTATTTAGAATATGATTATCAGGATACTATAGAAGGAATTTTTAATGCAATATTTACTTTGATGAGGCATTATGAACAAAATAAGAGTCGAATTTTTTATTTAATTGATTTAGTAGAGGGGACAACGAGTTTTAAATCTAGTCAAGAGTTGAATGGTTTGATGGGTCCAATTATTGATTTGCAGAATAAAATTGATGGTTTAAAACTTAAAGATCGAATGGTTGTTCGAGAACCAATGGTTCGAATTCAAAATATTTTATTGAATGCAAATCAAGAAATTGCCAATAGTGTTCATAATAAAAAAATAAAATACTTATCTTTTTTGATTTTTCAAGAGAAGAATGTTCTTTTAATTGAGAAGTTTTTAAAAGAAAATAAGGGAATTTTTTCGAGTAGAAATGAAGATGGGGAGAATATTTTTGAGATTCTTTTAAAGAAATATCTTTATTTGGATGAGAAAGATTATGATGAAATTGGTTATTTTTATCATGTTATTTTAATTTTCATGAATAGTTGTTATCGGGGTGAAATTGAAAAAGGGAAAAAGGGTTATGTTGATATGATTAAGAAATCAAAATTGGGCTATAAAGAACATATCATTCGAATTTTGGAGTTGTTTGATCCTGATTTTGAGATTTCTTTAGAGAAAATAGAAGAAAGATATCATATGTCATTTGAATTTTTGCCATCTATTATGGATGAAGTTAATACTTTTTCGATGGATAAAGGGGAAAGAGTGAATTTTTTATATCAGGAGTGTGTTACAATTGATGGTGATGGTTCAAATTGTTTAGATGATGCTCTTTATTTAGAAAAAAATGATGATGGAACATATACTTTATATGTTCATATTACAGATATTCCCTCTTTTGTTCCTTATGATTCTGTTACGGATATGGAAGCAAGGAAGAGAGGAGAAACACTTTATTTAAGAGATAGAAAGATTTTGCTTTATCCTAGTATTATTAGCGATCAAATTTGTTCTTTGCTTCCTTTGAATCATCGAAACGTTATTACTTATATTTTTCATTTAGATAGTAATTATCAGGTTATTGAAGATGATTTTTCCTTTGCTAAGGGAAAAATTCAAGTATGTAGTCGTCTTAGTTACGAGGAAGCAGATACGATCATCTTTTCTAACCGAAATGATTCTTTAGCGGTTATGCTTCGAAGAATGGCAAATTTTGCTGAAAATAGGAGACGGGGAAATGTTATTCGTGAACGGTATCGTGAGTATCAGAATGTTTTTGACTATGCTCCACATCATGAGTCTATTCAAGCAAAAGTATCTCCTAGTTCCAATATCGTTCATGAGTCAATGGTTTTGACTAATTATCAAATTGGGAAATATTTTAAAGAGATGAGTCTTCCTTATCTTTATCGAAAGATTGATTTACCTAATGAAAGTTTTTTGCAAGAGCAGTTGCTTAGTTTAAAAAATTTAGATCCTAGTTTTTTACAGAATAAGGAGATTTATCAAAGAATTAAAGATAGTTATACGAGGGCAGAATATATTAATAAACCAGTTTATCATAGAGGGCAGGATTTGGAGTGTTATTCTCATTCGACTAGTCCCGCTAGAAGATATGCTGATGCTTTTAATCAATATTTGATTTATGATTTTATTTTTAGAGAAGGAATGTCTTCTAGTAATATTTATAAGTGGGAGTATCAGTTAAATGATTTAGTTTATTATTTAAATAAAAAGAAAAGAGAAAATGAAGTATTTAGTAATCATTATAATTACTTATCGGGAAAGAATTTAATTAAAAAGAAGTAGGAGTGTGTAGAGATGAATTTACCAAATATAAAAGATGCTAGGGTAAGAACGAAAGAAGGAGTTATTGTAAAAAGAGATGATTTCGTTGTTCCTTTAGAAATGAAGAAACAGGGATGTGGAAAGTATTATTGTATTTATACTTATGGATGTCAAATGAATGTGCATGATAGTGAGAATATTTCAGCGATTATGGAAGAGATGGGATATACAAAGTGTGAAGATATGGATGGTGCTAGTGTAATTATTTTAAATACTTGTGCGATTCGAGAAAATGCGCATAATAAGGTTCATGGGATGTTGGGCCGAATTAAACATTTGAAGGAAACTAATCCAGATGTGATTACTGTTTTTTGTGGCTGTATGGCTCAAGAAGAAGGAATTGCGTTGGAATTGAAAGAAAAGTTTCCTTGGGTTGATATTGTAATGGGAACCCATAATTTTCATAAGTTACCTCTTTATTTAGAAAATACATTAAATACAAAAAAGCAAGAGATGGAAGTATTTTCTATAGAGGGAGATGTGATTGAGGGACTTCCTGTAAAAAGAGATTCTAAGTATAAGGCTTGGATTAATATTATGTATGGTTGTGATAAATTTTGTACTTATTGTATTGTTCCTTATACGAGAGGAAAGCAAAGAAGTCGGCTAAAAGAGGATATTATTCAAGAAGTTGAAGGTTTGGTTCGAGATGGTTATTTAGAAGTTACTTTGCTTGGACAGAATGTTAATGCTTATGGTAAGGATTTGGATTTAGGGTATGGAATGGCCGATTTACTTCGTGATGTTGCTAAGACTGGAATTCAAAGAATTCGTTTTGTGACTTCTCATCCTTGGGATTTTACGGATTCTATGATTGATGTTATTGCGGAGTATGATAATATTATGCCTTATATTCATTTGCCATTGCAAAGTGGTTCTAGTAGAATTTTACAAAAAATGGGAAGAAAATATACTAAGGATGAGTATAGAGAATTATTTTATAAAATAAAGAAAAAAATTCCTTCTGTTGCTATTACAACGGATATTATTGTTGGTTTTCCAGGAGAGACGGATGAGGATTTTCAAGAAACTTTAGATTTGGTGGATGAGTTAAAATATGATTTGGCTTATACTTTTATTTATTCTAAACGAGAAGGAACACCGGCTAGTTGTTTTGAGGATACCACTAGTGAGGAAGTAAAGAAAGAAAGACTTGCCCTTTTAAATGAAAAAATTAATCATTATGCCCTTTTTAATAATCAAAAATATTTGGGAAAAGTTGTTTCTGTTTTGATTGAAGGAGAGAGCGAGAAAAAGGATCGATTAATGGGATATACGGATACAATGAAATTGGTTAATGTACGGGGAGATAAAAAGAATATTGGTAAAATTGTGAAAGTAAAAATTACTGAGGTAAAAACTTGGAGTTTGGATGGTGAAATTGTTGATGGAGAATAAGATGGAGGAACTATTTCAAGCTATTGAGCAATCGAGTGAATATCAGAGTTATTTAAATATTGGTCGGGTTATTGAAGCAGATGAGGAAATTAATCTTTTGGTGAATGAAATAAAAGAATTACAAAAAAAGTCTGTGGAGTTAGAATATCATCATGATGAAAGATATAAGGAAATTGATCAGGAAATAGAAAGTAAGGTAAAGGACTTAAATAATAGACCTATTTATCAGGAATATTTACGAAGAATGGATGAATTTAATGATATTTTAGCGGAATCTAGTCATCAAATAGAAGGCTATGTAAATAGTAAGATATAGAGAATTAGTGAGGGATTTGTATGAAAAAATTAGTAGGAAATCATTGGGATCAAGTGTTAGATCATGAGTATCATGAGGAATACTTTAAGAAAATTGTAGATTTTATTAATCAAGCTTATCAAGAGCGAGAAATATTTCCTCCAAAATCACGAATTTTAAGAGCGTTATCTTTGACGGATTACGATGATGTTAGAGTGGTGATTTTGGGACAAGATCCTTATCATGGAGTAGGGGAAGCCAATGGTCTTGCTTTTGCAGTATCGGATGGGGTAAAGCTTCCTCCTTCTTTGAGAAATATTTATAAAGAACTTTATGATGATTTGGGAATAGAGCCTTCTAATGTTGGAAATTTAGAGTGCTGGGCACGAGAGGGCGTTCTTCTTTTGAATGCTGTTTTAACTGTAGAAAAAGATAAACCTGCTTCACATAAGGCTTTAGGATGGGAAAATTTTACTGATGCCATTATTAAAAGTTTGAATAACAAATCAACACCGGTTGTATTTATTTTATGGGGAAACTTTGCTCGAAGTAAAAAGAGTTTGATTACTAATCCTAAACATTATATTATAGAATCAACTCACCCTTCGCCTTTCTCGGCAAATTATGGTTTTTTTGGAAGTAAACCATTTTCTAAAACAAATGATTTTTTAAAGAAAAATGGTTTAAAAGAAATTGATTGGCATGTGAGGTAATGTGATGATTAAAGGAAAAAATTTTTTGCAGTTTGAAGGATTGAATGCTTATTCGGAAATTGGTCATTTATTTACTTTAAAGCCTTTTAATTTTAGAGGTGGAATGGTAGGAGTGGAAGAAGTAAGGAAGGAATATAAGAAAATTCAACAGATCTTAGCTATGAATTCAATTAAGTTTATTAAACCTTCTCAGGCCCATACGAATTGTGTTAAATGTGTAATGGCAGATACTTTAAATGAAAATTTAGAAAATGTTGACGGTTTAATTACTGATATGAAAGGTGTTGCTTTAGTTACTTCACTTGCCGATTGTCAGGGAATTCTTTTGTATGATTCTAAGAAAAAAGTTATTGGTAACATTCATTCTGGTTGGCGTGGAACGATTGGATGTATCGTTGAGAATGCTGTTCATTTGATGGAAGATATTTATCATTGTGAAGCTAAGGATATTGAAGCTTATATTTGTCCTAGTATTTTGAAGTGTTGTTTTGAAGTAGAAGAAGATGTCAAAGAAGAGTTTGCCCATACCTTTTCTGATTTAGGAATAGAAAAGGATATTTTGAAGAAGAGAGATGGTAAATATTTAATTGATACAGTTTCTATTAATCGAAAAATTTTAATCAAACTGGGGGTTTTACCGGAAAATATTATTACTTCAGATATTTGTACAAAATGTCATGGTGATATTATGCATTCTTATCGTGCAGATAAAGAAAATAGTGGCAGGAATATTGCAGTTATTGTTTTGCGGTAAAATTTGTAGTTATTTTTTATATTAGAATTATTGTAACTGAGGAATAAATAAAAGAGATATTTGAAGGTTAATTGAGATATTATTTTTGAATGGTAAAAATGAGAATTTTTAAAGGCTTAGAAAGTAGGTGTGAATGGTGGAATTAGAGATTGGTGATAATACTATTTTAGTGGTTATGGATTCGAGTAAAAAGAATGTGCTTCAGTATTTTAGTAAAAAATTTTTATCTTGTCCTAAAATTTTTACGATAAGTGAATTTATTGATCAGTATTATTTTTCGTATGATGAAAGAGCAATTTATTATCTTATGCGTAAATATCATTATCACTATGATGTTAGTGCTATGTATTTATCTTTACTTTATGCTGTTGATGATGATAGAGATTATGACTTAGAAAAAATCAAAAAGGTACAAGAGATAAAAAAGGAGTTAAAAAATCAAGGTCTGCTTTCTTTTAATCCTTTTTTTCGGGAGTATTTGAAGAAGAAAAGCATTGTTTTTTATCATGTTTGTTTTGATGGAAAAACGAATAAGTTGTATCAAGATTTGAAAAAAGATTTTCAGGTAAGTATTTTTCCCTTTGAAAAGGAACAGTACGATTGTGCGTCTTTATATGAATTTGAGGATATTTCTTCAGAAGTTGTTTATGTAGCTGGAGCAATTTTGGAGAAAATCAAACAAGGAGTTAAGCCTTCTAAGATTAAATTGTGTGGTGTTTTAGGAGAATATCTTCCTTTGGTACAAAAAGTTTTTACTTGGTTTTCTATTCCTCTTAATCTATCTGATAATTATTTATATGGAACAAAGATGGGGCAGGATTTTTTGCGACATTTAAGTAGTGATCCTGTTCTTTCGATGAATTATTTAAAAGAACATTATGCCTTGCAATCAAAAGAAGAATTTGAAGTATTTTCTTTGATTAATGATATAGTTAATCGCTATGTATGGATAGATGATTATTTAAAAATTAAAGAACTTTTGATTCATGATTTTAAAAAAGCAAAGTTAAAGGGTAAGATTCGCTCTTGTGGTATTCAAGTGATTTCTCATTTGCGTGATGTTTTGGAGGATGAATATGTTTTCTTGCTTGGATTTAATCAGGGAATTGTACCTAAGCTTTATAAGGACGAGGAATATTTTAATGATTTCATCAAAGAACAATTAGGTCTTCTTTCTACAAAAGATGAGAATATTAAAGAAAAAGATCGATGGATTAGAGAAATTAGAAGTGTAAAAAATTTAGTGATTACGTTTAAAAAGAAGAGTCCTTTGGGAGATTTTTATCTTTCTAGTTTAAATGATATTTTAAAATATAAAGTAGAAAAGGGAAAGATTACTTATGGGTATTCTAAGCTTTATAATCAGTTGGTTTTAGGGGAAAAATTGGATACTTTAGTTAAATATAATGAAAAGGAAGTGGATTTGGATTATCTTTATCAAGGATATTGTGATATTCCTTATTTGCGCTACGATTCATCATTTAAAGGAATCTCTAAAGAGAAGTTGAAAAATTATTTAGAAGGGAAATTAACGTTATCTTATAGCGCAATGAATAGTTATTATCAATGTGGTTTTCGTTATTATCTTTCGAATATTCTAAAGTTAAATTTGTTTCCCAATACTTTTTATACCGTTTTAGGAAATATTTTTCATGAAGTATTATCCAAATATAGAAGGGATGATTTTGATTTTTCTAAAGTTTATGATCAAAGTGTAGAAAAATATGGAGAAATATATCATTATGATGCTAGAGAAAAGTTTTTCTTGAATCATTTGGAGAATGAACTTAAATTTATTATTGATACAATTAGAAAGCAAGAAGAGTTTTCTTGTTTAACTGAATCTTTTTTGGAAGAAAAAATAGTTAAAAATTATCATTATCCTTCATATGATGTTTGTTTTAAGGGTTTTGTTGATAAGATGATGGTTAATGAAAAAGAGAATTTAGTTTCTATTATTGATTATAAGACAGGGAATCCTAACTTGAATTTAAATCATACTATTTATGGGTTAGATTTGCAGTTACCTATTTATCTTTTCTTAGCTAAAAATAAATTCCCTGAGGCTAGAATTGTAGGATTTTATTTACAAAAAATTTTAAATAGTGAAATTAGCAGGGATAATCAACATTCTTATCTTGAATTAAAGGAGGAAAATTTAAAATTACAAGGGTATAGTAATTCAGATATTGCTGTTTTATCTAAATTTGATTCTACTTATGATGCTAGTAAGGTAATTAAAGGAATGCGAACGACTTCTAAAGGATTTGGTACCAAAAAAATATTAAATGATTTACAGATGGAAGCATTAAGTAATTTGGCAGAGAAAAAAGTTGAAGAAGCAATATCTGGGATAATTACAGCAGATTTTTCTATTCATCCAAAAAGGATAGGTAAGGATAATTTAGGGTGTAAATATTGTTGTTATCAAGATATTTGTTTTATGAGTGAAAAGGATATTGTTGATTTAGAAGAGTATAAGAATCTGGAATTTTTGGAAGAAAATATTTAAAGGTGGTGTGATGATGGAAGAAGATTATTCTATTTTTGATGGAGAGGATTTTCAAAGTGAAAATGATGATGTTTCAGATGAAGAAATGAATTTGTTTAGTTATTCTCTTTTTTATAATGATGAGGTGAGTAAGCAAATAGAAGCTGAGGAACGAGATGAGGCTAATAAGCAAATAAAGAGTGAGACAACAGATTTGTTGGATGGTGATTTTCATGGATGAGATTTTAGAGAAAAATAAAAATTTGTTGGATAAGTCGGTATTTCTTTATTTTAAAGATGGTTCGATTGCTCGGTTGTATCAAGAAAAAATAAATATTTTGAATGGAAAGTCTAAACATAATGCTAGGATGGAGATACAAATTGATCTTATTGAAAATGAGCTTTTGGTGATTTTGAATAAAAAATGGGAAGAACGGACAATGGAAGAGAAGGAATTGCTAAATGAGGTAAAAAGGTTTTATTTTGTTAATCGAAATAATACTTATTTATTGGTTAATTCTAAAATATTTAATCATCAATTAGGAGAACAATTGTTTAGTAGAGAAGAAATTCAAGAGATAGTTGATAAAAAGAATTCTTATGCTAGAAAAATCAAAAAAATTTATGATTTATATATTCAAGGAAAACAGATATCTCAGGAAGATGAAAAAGAATTATTTTTATACTTTACTTCTAAGATTGGGACAAGTCATCAGGGATTATATCATTGTCAAAAACAAATAATTCGACACTTATTTAGTCAAAATATGGATTATTCAGATGAGGCTAAAAATTTTTGTATTCAGTTTATTACAGCTTCGAGATGTAAAAAAATGGGATATCCTCCTGCAAAAGTTTATATTTCTGATGAAGATTTTTTGGGAAAAAAGTTAAATGGTGCAAGTGGTGTTTCTTTTGGAGATACAGGATTAATTGTTCTTCATGATAAAATATTATCTTCTTCTTTTAGGGAAAAAATGGATTTATCAGGGTTAAAATTATATGATGTTTCTAAGCTAACTTTTTTAACGTTTTTAATTCATCATGAGCTAGAACATTATAAACAAAATTGTTATTTAAGAGAAGGAAAAATTAATTTGAGTTCTTATTATTCTTTAAAATCAGGGTTACAGAGGAGTTATTTAACAGATTTGAAGGATAATTTTGATGAGTTTAAGGTTAATTATGCTTATCGAGAGACTGAACGTGAGGCTAATATTGCTGGTTGGAGAGAGACAGCATACTTTTTGAAGGAATATGCTAGTAAAGAGAAATTTAATGAAATTGAAAGAGCAAGTTTAAATCAAACTAAAGTTTTTAAAAATAAATCGTTTGGTTATGGGGTTACTAAAAGTAAAAAAGCTTTTCTTTTAGATGAATATAATATTCGTTCTCTTATGTATATTGTAGAAAAGAATAAGGGTTTATGTAAGCAGTATCCTTTGTTAACTTTATTCTTTCATGAAGATGGTAGTGTAAAAAAGTTGCTAGAAATGGTAAGAGAATTGACAAGGGTTTGCTTGGATAAAAATATAGATTCTTCTAAGAAAAAGGAATATAGAGAAGTTTATCAAGAAATTTTGGGATATGCTTTTTCAGTAACTGATTTGGAAAATACGAATTTGTCTTATTTGAATTCTGATGAGAAGCAAGAGTATTATCTTTTAATTGCAGAGGCTTATGATAGGGAATGTCATGAATTAAAGGCAATGATGGATGTTTATTTGGAAAATAATTCTCGTACTTTTGATTATATTGCTCAAAAAAGGATTGAGAGAATAAAAAAATATTTTTCTTATTTGATGAATCATCAAGATGAAATTGCTGAACTTGCTTCAAAGTCTAGTATTGTGACAGGTGGTAGGAATAGAGAGTATAGTCTTATTTATAGTATTGCTTCTTTTGAAGATAGATTAGAAAAAGAAAATTCTTATTTGAAAGGAACTTTTTTAGAGGGCGCTATTCGAGATTTGACGCGATTAATGGGAGAAGAAAAATATCATGAAATGTATGGAAGACATTAATGATTGTGTAATGAGTAAAAAATTTAATTTGTAGAGAGCAAATTTTTTAAGGAAGTGATTTAATGATACCAATAAAGCCAGTTGATGTAACTTGGACAGATGAGCAGTGGGAAGCTATTTATGAGGAGAATAAAAATATTATTGTTTCAGCTGGGGCTGGATCTGGAAAGACGGCTGTTTTGACGGAGAGAGTAATTCGAAAATTAAAGGATGGTATTGATGTCAATCGCCTTCTTATTTTGACTTTTACGAAAGCAGCAGCAGGAGAGATGGCTGATCGAATTAGACAAAAGATCAAAAAAATTCCAGAGTTACGGGAACAGTTAGATTTGTTAGATACTGCTTATATTACTACTTTTGATAGTTTTGCTTTATCCGTTGTAAAAAAATATCATTATTTATTGAATGTTTCCCCTAATATTGGGATTATTGATTCTAGTGTCATTGCTTTGGAAAAAGAGCGGGTTATGGATCAAATATTTTTATCTTATTATGAAGAAGAAAATCCTCAGTTTTTACAGATGATTCGTACTTTTTGTACAAAAGATGATACAGAAATTAAGCATTCTATTTTAAGAATTAGTAATCAATTGGATTTGTTATCTGATAAGGTTTCTTATTTGAAGGAATATCTTGATCAGTATTATAATGAGGAGCGACTAGAGGAAAATGTTTGTGAATTTTTTTCTTTAATTCAAGAGAAGATTTCTTTTATTTTTCGGATGGTTGAGGATATTTTTTTGTATGATTCAGAGTATGCTGTTATATTAGAAGAGTCTTTAGCGATGCTAAAAGAGATAAAGCGGTATGATGATATTGGGAGTCATTTAAATATTAAGATGCCATCTGTACCAAGAGGAAGTGATTCTGAGTTAAAGAATTTGAAGGCCAAAATTAGTGATACTTTAAAAGAAATTAAAAAGTTAGCAGTTTATAAAAATGAAGAAGAGATAATTCAAACGCTAAAGAGTACTTATAATACTGTTCAAATTATTATAGAAATTATTTTAAAATTTACGGAACAAATGATGGTGTATAAGCAGGAAAAAGGAACTTATGAATTTAATGATATTGCAATAATGGCGATTGAGGTTGTGAAGAATCATCAAGAGGTTCGTGAGGAGTTGAGAGACTATTTTCAGGAAATTATGATTGATGAGTATCAAGATACAAATGATTTGCAGGAAGAGTTTATTTCAATGATTAGTCATCATAATGTTTATATGGTTGGGGATATTAAACAGTCTATATATCGTTTTCGGAATGCTAATCCTTATATTTTTAAGAATAAATATGATTCATATAGTAAGAGTGATTTGGATAAAAAGATTGATTTAAATAAGAATTTTCGTTCCAGAAAAGAAGTTTTAGAGAATATTAATACAATATTTACTTTAATTATGGGGGAGGAACTTGGTGGAGCAAATTATTTAGAGAGTCATCAAATGATTTTTGGTAATGGTGTTTATTTGAAGGAAGATGCCAAATGTTCTCATGAAATGGAGATTGTCCGCTATCCTTATGATAAGGAAATTGGATTTAATCGTGATGAAATTGAAGCGTTTATTGTGGCGAGGGATATTTTAGATAAGGTAAATCATGGTTATTTGGTATTAGATAAAAATAGTGGTAATTTACGAAAAGTTTGCTATAATGATTTTGCTATTATTATGGATAGGGCTACAACATTTGATTTATATAAGAAAATTTTTGGCTTTTTAGGTATTCCCATTACAATATTAAAAAATGAAAAGATGAATGATGAGGCTGATCTTTTATTAATTGGGAATATTATTCGATTAATTTTAAAAATTTCAGTGAAAGAGATTGATACAGAGTTTAAATATTTGTTTGTTAGTATTGCTAGAAGTTTTTTGTTTTCTCTAGATGATGAGGTGATCTTTGATTATTTTTTAAATCATACTTATTTAGAAAGTGAAATTTATCAGAAGTGTTTAGAATTGTCAAAGACTTTAGCTTATACTACTTCTCATCAACTGATTGATGAGATTATCGAGCGTTTTTCTTTTTATGAAAAGTATATTACTATAGGAAATATTCATAATGGAATTGTAAAATTATCAAAAATTCGAGAGATTGCTACTAATTTAGAGGATTTGGGCTATTCTGTTTGGGATTTTTCTGATTATTTATCTAGTTTAAAGGAAAGTGGAATTGAGATGCAATATGAGGTTGGTGATCATGGAGCCACTTCAGTGAAATTGATGACTATTCATAAGTCAAAGGGATTAGAGTATCCAATTTGCTATTTTAGTGGGTTATATAAGAAGTTTAATATTAGTGATTTAAAAGAGAAGTTTTTGTATGATAAAAAGTATGGAATTATTGCCCCTTATTTTGATGAAGGAATTGGAGAAGTAATTTGGAAAGATTTAGTGCGAGATCGCTATTTAAAAGAAGAAATTAGTGAAAAGATTAGATTATTTTATGTTGCTTTAACTAGAGCTAGGGAAAAGATGATTATGGTACTTCCTGATTGTGGTGAGATCGATTTTGTTTCTAATGCTACTGTTTTAGAAGATATCGTAAAGAGAAATTTTCGAACTTTAGCAGATATGCTGGATTTTATTTCTTTTCGTCTTTCTTCTTATGAAAAGAAAGTATCTTTAGAGGATGTTCATTTAACAAGAGAATATGCTTATTTAAAGAAGAGTAATTATCAAGATAATCTTAGTAAGAAGGAAGAAAAAATTGAAGTATTTGAATATTCATTTCCGGATGATGAAATAGAAAGTAAAAGTTTTTCTAAGAAGAATCATGAGGTAATTAGTAAGAAGCAATATGAATTGATGCAAATTGGGACAAAGGTGCATCGCTGTTTAGAATTTTTTAATTTTAAGCAGCCAAATTATGAAAAGATTGATGATTTAAATGTTAGAAAAATGCTTGAGGGGTTAGCAAAAAGTTTACTAATGGAGAGAGTAGATGAGGCTAAGGTTTATCAAGAATATGAATTTGATGATGAAGAAGATGGATTGGAACTTCATGGGATTATTGATTTAATGCTTGTGTATGAAGATCATATTGATATTATTGATTATAAATTATCTAATATTTTTGATCGTGCTTATGATGAGCAATTGAAAGGCTATTATCATTATGTTTCTAAAAATACAGATAAAGAAATAAGACTTTATTTATATTCTTTACTGAGTGGAGAATTTAGAGAAGTGTTTCAAAATGAAAATGATGGAGGAAGAAAATGAATAATGATGAATTAGAAAGACAGATTATTGAAATTAAATAAAGGAATAAGAGAGTAGAGTTAGATAAAAAATGGGAAACGAGTTATACAAGGAGAATTTTTATTATGGTACTTACTTATTTTGTAGTAGTGATTTATTCTTTAATGATTCAAAATATAAATAGTATATGGTTTTCCTCTTTGGTTCCTGTTATTTGGTTTTTGCTATCTACTTTATCTTTAAAAGTGATTAGAAAGATTTGGGAAAAAAGATGAAAAAATTTATTATTGTTAAAACTTATTGTGATAGGAAAGATATTGCGGATAAAATTATTGATAATCTTTTACAAAAAAGATTAGTGGCAGGGAGTCAAGTCGTGGAGATTACTTCTAAATATTGGTGGAATAATAAGTTGTGTGAAAAGATGGAGTATCAATTATCGTTTCGAAGTACTTATGATTTATTTCCTTTTATTCAGGAAGAAATTTTAAAACATCATCATTATGAGGTACCAGAGATTTCTTGTACTGAGATATTGGATGCTTCTTTGGATTTTTTGGATT
The DNA here is from genome assembly GCA_934167785.1 of uncultured Bacilli bacterium. The sequence continues at coordinate 15,847 of CAKPLX010000002.1, read as the reverse complement.
GGATACGTAGAGAAGTTAGAGTGGAGGAAAGATAATTTGTAATGAAAATAAAAAATATTATTTTTGATATTGGTAATGTGATTCTTCATTTTGATTTAGAAAAAGTTCTTCCTCATTTTGCCAAGACAGAGGAAGAGTGGAATTTTTTAATTCAAGAGGTTGTTCATTCTCCTGAATGGCTTTTATACTCTTTGGTGGATACTGGTTTTCTTTCTAGGGAACAGGCTGTTGCTATTGTAGAAGATAGAACCAATCATAAGAATGATAAATTGATAGAAGAATTTTGGTATCATTATAATGAATATAGCTTTATTGATGAGAAAGTACTTTTATTGCTTAAAAATTTAAAAAAGAAGGGATATTCTATTTATTTACTTTCTAATATTAATGAACATACATTTATTTCTATTCAAGATAGTGAGTTATTTAAGATAGTAGATGGATATGTATTTTCCTATCTTGAGCATCAGGTAAAGCCATATAAATCTATTTATTTGACGCTATTAGAGAGATTTAAATTACAAAAAGAGGAATGTTTGTTTATTGATGATAATAAGAAGAATGTTGAAACTGCTAGAGATTTAGGAATGATAGGTGAGGTAGTTACTCCTGATTCTTATAGTAGTGTTTATGATGTTTTAGAGAAAAATAAAATTAATGTTTAATAAAATACTGATTTAGTTTAATCTTTTTATAAAGAGAAGACTAGGTAAGTATTTTTTTCTTTCAAAAAAGACTATCTTAAATTTTCTTTTTATATTATAATGAATGTGGATGGTGAAATAATGCAGAAAGAAGTGCATTATGTTAGTATTAGAATGTAGAAATGTGTTTAAAAAAATTGGTCACCATGTGATCGTATCGGATTTATCTTTTTCTTTGAATGAAGGAGATATTTTAGGATTTATTGGTCCAAATGGGGCTGGGAAAACAACTTCAATTAAAATGATGGTAGGATTACAGAGTTTAAGTGGAGGAAGCATTAAAATTTTAGGTTATGATATCAAAAAAGATTTTACAAAGGCAATTCGACAAGTTGGTGCGATTGTTGAAAATCCAGATATGTATATGTATTTGACGGGATATGAAAATTTAAAAATCGCTGCTTCTTTTTATGAAATTGAAGCATCTAGAATTGATGAAGTCACTAGGATGGTAGGTTTAGAGGGACGTATTCATGAAAAAGTTAAAAATTATTCTCTTGGGATGCGCCAACGTCTTGGAATTGCTGCTTCCATTCTTCATCGACCTAAGTTGTTAATTTTAGATGAACCAATGAATGGATTGGATCCAGAAGGAATTAGAGAATTAAAAGATATTTTAGTTACTTTGGCTTTCAAAGAAAAAATGGCTATTATTATTTCTAGTCATATTTTATCAGAATTGGAGTCTTTTTGTACAAGGGTTTGTATCTTTTCTAAAGGAAGAGTTTTAAAGGAAGCTACTATAGAAGAGATTAAGAAAATTACTGAAAAAGAAGTGTATCAGTTAGAAGTGAGTAGTGTTCATTTAGATTCTATTTTAGCTTCTTATTTGGTTGTAGATGATTGGCATATTGAAATTTCTTCTACAAGAGAAAATATTGTGAATATTTTAAAGGCTTTGTTATTAAATGATATTTTGGTTTATGAGGTAAAGAGAAAAGTTTTTGGATTAGAAGATGTTTTTTTGAAAATTATGGAGGCATCTCATGATTTTTAGATTGCTTAAGATAGAAATTAAAAAGGTCTTTAAAAGAAAAAGTATTTATGTGATTTGGATTTTGATGCTATTATTTTGTTTTGTAAATAGTTTTTTATATTGGCGTGATTATGATGATGAAGGGAGATATTTATATTCTGAAGAAGAAAATATTGAAGAAGAGCTAAAAACTTTAGAGGAAGAAGAGAAGGGAGTACCTCAAAATACTGATCAAGCTGTTTTGATTAAGACCAAGATAGAACTTTTAAAATTGAAGAAAAGTTTTTCAAAAGATTCATGGCAATATGCTAAGATTAATGATTATTTATATGATATAGTGTATGAAAAGAATGTTCATTTTGAAGATAGTGAGGTATTGGCTCGTTATCACGATTTGGTGTTAAAGTTTAAAAATAATGATTATCTTTATTTTTTGAAACAAGAGAAGGATGATGTTTTACGGCAAATTACAGAGAAGAAAGAAGAGATATTGGAGAGTACGGGAGATGTTCTTTTAGAAAAAGAATTAAAATTGGAAGAAGAGACTTTAGATGTACTAAATTATCGAATAAAAAATCATATTAAAGAAGATACTGGTTATTTGAATCAGGCACTTGTTGGTTACGTTCAGGCAAGAGAACAATTAAAAGAGATGTCAAAAAATACTTATTCGGAAAAACTTGCTTATCAGGAATTAAAAAAAGAGAAGGAAGTTAATGCATTTATTTTAAAGAGTAAGGTGAATTATAAGCAAGAAAATACAGTTAATGCTCTGCTTTCTGGGATCATTAATGATTATGAATTTTTCTTTGTGGTTATTATTTTAATGGTTAGTGCAACTTTAATTTGTGATGAATATCAATCGGGGACGTTTAAGTTTCTCTTGATAAAACCAGTAAGTCGATTTATAATATTATTAAGTAAATATTTTACTTCATTACTTGTTTTTCTTTTTAGTATTCTTCTTATCTTTTGTTTTCAGTTTGTGTTGGGAGGAATATTCTTTGGATTTGATAGTTTAAATTTAGGAGTAATTGTTTATGATTATGGGTTAGATAAAGTTTTAAATCTTAATATTTTTCTTTATTTCTTTTATTCTTTTCTTTCGAAGATACCCTTTTATTTGATGATTAGTTTAATTTCGTTGTTTCTTGGTGTTTTTACTGCGTCTACTATAACATCTATGATAATTCCTTTAATGCTATCTATTTTTTCTTCGCTTATGTTAGATTTAGCAGTTTCACATAAACTTTATTGGATGAAGTATTTGCCTAATTTTCTTTGGCGATTTTCTGATTATTTGTTTGGTGCTTCTTCTAAATTAGAGGGATTAGGGTTATTATTTTCTTGTATTTGGTATAGTATTTATTTTCTAATTTTATTCTTTTTGGTTGTAAGATTATTTCAAAAGAAAGATATTCGAAATATGTAAGGAGGGATAAGATGGCTTCTACTTTAAGAGGAATGATTACAAGTTATTTTCCTGATGTTTGGCCAGTAATAATTATTATTACGGTAATTTGTTGCTCCCTTAGAATTTCTTATTTAATTTTAAATCGAGAAAAGTTCTGCTTTTATAAAGAATTATTCATGCTTCTTTTTATTCTTTATGTGATGTGTTTATTTGAAGTCGTTACGATTCAAGATGATAATTATGGCTTATCCAATTTTATTCCTTTTCGAGAAATATTTCGCTATCGAATAGGAAGTAGGCTATTTATCAAAAATATTATTGGAAATATTTTACTTTTTTTACCTTATGGATATTTTGCTAGTGATTATTTAAAAGCAAAAAAGCCATTTTGGATATTTCTTCTTACGATGATTGTATCTTTAACGATTGAGATTGTTCAGTTAAATATTGGGAGAACTTTTGATGTAGATGATATTATTTTAAATACATTAGGAGGAGGAGTTGGTTTTTTCATTTATTATGTGTTAGAAAGAGGAAAGGAACGGTTACCTGCTTTTTGTCGGAGTGATGGTTTTATTAATTTGGTGGTTATTGTTGTATTGATTATTGGAATTGTTTATTTGTTTGATTTACATGTTATGGAATTTATTTCCTAGAAAGTTGAGGGTTATGATGTTTGATATTATCAATAATAGTAAAGAAGAAGTAAAGGAATTAGAGATTTTAGAAAATTATATGAATTATGTAGTAGAAAGATTAAAGTTAGAAAAAGCTATTTTTAATTTTATTTTGGTGGATGAAGAAGAAATTCATCAGTTAAATCGAGATTATCGTGGAGTAGATAGACCTACTGATGTGATTACGTTTGCATTAGAAGATGGGGATGATTTTCAAAATCCAGAATTTCGAACATTGGGAGATGTTTATATTTGTGTTCCAGTTGCTTATAAGCAGGCTAAGATGTATGAGCACTCTAGAATTAGAGAAATTTGTTTTTTAGCGACCCATGGGGTTTTGCATTTATTAGGGTATGATCATATGGAAGAAGAAGAAGAAAAAGAGATGTTTTCTTTACAAGAGGAGTTGTTAAAGGGTTATGAGATTAATCGGTAAAATGAGAGTTAGAAAATTATTAAAAAGTCAAGGTCATGCTAAGTTTAGAGAGAGTGCTTCTCATGCAATGGATGGAATAGCTTATACAGTGGGGCATGAGAGAAATTTTAGGATTGAAATTATAGCGGCTTGTTTGGTGACAATTATGAGTTATATTCTTCATGTTAGTATGGTAGAATGGTGTATTTTGCTTCTTACAATTTCTCTTGTCCTTGTATTAGAAATGGTAAATACAGCGATTGAGAGAGCTGTTGATTTGGTGACGAAGGACTATTATGAATTAGCTAAAATTGCCAAGGATGTTGCTGCTGGAGCTGTACTTGTTGCGAGTATGTTTTCTGTTGTTCTTGGGATGTTGATTTTTTTACCTAAGATTATTAGTTTATTAAAGTAAAATACTGATTTAGTATTTTTCTTTTCTAATTAGAGTTTTAATGGTTTGAGGAGATGTGAGATGAAAAAGTTAAGTGGAAGAGTAGTTGAAGTTTTTATTCCAGATAATATGAATCAAGAAGTAGGGTTTAGAGTAGAAACTAATGAGGGAATAAAAGAAATTATAGAAGAACAAGATGAATATAATGCTAAAATATTAAGAGAAGATAGGGTTATTTTAACAGAGCAGGTTATTGATAATCACTATTTTATTGATATTGAATTGGATGAGGTAAGATGAATAATCCTCTAAATTTATATCCTCATAATTTGAAAACTTATCAAATCATCAAAGAAAGATTTGATATGGGAGAAAAAATTGTTGGTATTGTCCATGCTACGGGTACTGGAAAAAGTTATATTGCTTTAAATCTAGCTTTAGACAATCAGAACAAAAAAATAATTTATGTGGTTCCAAGCTTATCGATTATTGAGCATTTAAAAGAAATTATAAAGACGAATCCTTTGGTAGGAGAAAATGATTTTTCACATGTTGATTTTCGAACTTATCAAAGTTTTGTTAATATGAGTTATGGGGAAATTAAAGATTTAGCATGTGATATTTTGATAACTGATGAATTTCATCATTTTATTGGTCCTGTTTGGGGAAGTCGAATTTCTTCTATTATTGAGACACATCCTGAGATTAAGGTTTTTGGTATGACTGCATATACTGTTGCTAGACGTGGTACTACCTACGAAAGAGATATGGCTGTTGATGACGGGGATGAAATATTTTCTAATAAAATAGTTAGCCGATATGATTTATGTGATGCAATGATTGATGGTGTTTTACCAAAATTAAACTATAAAAGTGCTTATACTAATTTGGGTTCTTTAACGGATCGCTTGGAAAAAATGATTGATAAGAAAACTTTTGGTTCTTCGGATTATAAAAATTATTTGCATCTTGTAAATGATTTAAAAAAAAGGGTTCATGAAGCTCCAAGTATTGCTGATGTTTTGAAGAAAAATTTGAAACCAAATGGTAAATATTTTTATTTTTGTCCTGCTAGTGTAGAAGAAGGAGTTAATGATATTGAAACGATAAAAGAAAAGATATTAAGAGCTTTGAAGCCGGAATATCAAGAAGAAGATATTGTTTTTTATACAACAACTTCCAAAATGGGAGAATTAGGAAAGAAAAATCGTGATGCTTTTTACCATGATCAAACATTAGATGGTGTTGATTGCTCTAATAAACTTCGAATTATGTTTGCAATTAATCAATATAATGAGGGAGTTCATGCACCAAATGTAGATGGCGTTATTGAAGGAAGAATAACGCACTCTGATATTGTTTATTTTGAACATTTAGGAAGAGCTTTATCAGTAAGAGGAGATACTAAAGAAAGGTATCGAGAATTAGAAAAGTATTCGGATAATCAGTTAGAGAAAATGTGTTTAGAAAAGAATATTTTAATTGGTAAGAATACTTCAAAAGAGGAAAAAATTGAAAAATTACTTTCTCCAGTGATTATAGATTTAGCTTGTAATTATGAGTTTATTAAAGAGCTAGAAGATCATTTAATGAATAGAATTTATGTAAGAGATAATGAAAATAATATTTCTTATGAGAGAGAAACAGTAGCCACTTCTTATTTTGATATAGAAGTAGAAAATATTGATCTTTTTGATACTTTAATGACTTTAAAGAAAAGACTAAGTCGTTCTTGGGAAAAGATGTATGAATATGCTTGTCTTTATTATAAGGTTCATGGAGATTTAAGGGTACCTATTAAATTTCGAACAAATGATGGGTATACTTATGATGAAATGGGAGAGATTGATTTAGGAAAATGGCTTGCTTATCAAAGAAACAGGGAAAATCCTGAAACAGAACGAGGAAAATTGCTATTAAAAATAGGAATAAATTTTGATAATCATCAACGAAGTTGGGAAGAAATGTACAAGTATGCTTGTATCTATTATGAACATCATGGAGATTTAGAGGTGCTTACTAAATTTCGAACGAATGATGGATATACTTATGATGCAAATGGCAAAATTCCTTTAGGAGAATGGTTAAAGTTACAGAGGAAGGCTGTTTTACCTGATAGTGAGCGAGGAAAGTTATTGTTAAAAATAAAATTTCGTTTTGAAAAGAGAAAAAGTACACTTAGTTGGGAAGAAATGTACAAGTATGCTTGTTCTTATTATGAACATTATGGAAATTTAGAGGTTCCTCTTCGATTTAATACTGATAATGGATATACTTATGAAAAAGGCGGAAAAATTCATTTAGGTCTATGGATTCAACGGCAGAGACGGAATGAAGATTTAAGTCAAGAAAGGCATGATTTGCTAAAAAAATTAAATATGAAATTTCAAACGAAAAGTCCTTTAGGATTTGAAAAAATGTATGGATATGCTTGTGTTTATTATGAACATCATGGAAATTTAAATATCTCTGATAAATTTCGAACAAATGATGGGTATACTTATGATAAGTCTGGAAAAATTCATTTGGGATCGTGGCTTACTAATCAAAAACAATTTTTTCAAAAAAGAGAAATGTCTGAAGAACATATTGCTTTGTTAGAGAATATTGGAATAAATTGGATGAGTGAAAAAGTAGATAATAAATTGCAAAGTGAAGAAATAACGGAAGAAAATACAAGGAAAAAACAACTTGAATTATTGAATCGAACAAAGAGTTTATTGAATCATATTCATTATCCAAATTTTGAAAGTAAAAAAGATATTGAGGAAGTTAATGGACAATTTATGGATGAATTAAATCGTAAATCTAGATAGAATTTATTTGATTTAAGAAATTATTTTATTGAGATAGAAGTGGGGGAAAATAGATGAATAATCCTTTGAATTTATATCCTCATAATTTGGAAGGATATAATGAGGCTAAAAAAGCATTTCAAGAAGGAAAAAAAATTGTCAGTGAAGTTCGGGCAACAGGAACAGGAAAAAGTTTTATTAATTTGCAACTTATTTTAGATAATTCAGATAAAAAAGTAATTTGTGTTGTTCCTAGTTTATCTATTATTGAACATTTACAAGAAATAATAGATGAAAATCCTAATGTTGATATGAATAATTTTTCGCATGTTGATTTTCGAACCTTTCAAAGTTTTATTAATATGAGTTTTGATGAGATAAAAAATTTAGAATGTGATCTTTTGATTGTGGATGAATTTCATCATTTGAATGGTCCAGTATGGGAGAATAGAATTTCTTCTATTATTGAAACTCATCCCGAGATAAAAGTTTTTGGAACAACTGCTTATACTGTAGTTAATCGGGGGACTTCTTATGAGAGAGATATGGCTTTGGCCGGTGGAGATGAAATATTTTCTGATTCAATAGTTAGTCGCTATGATTTATGTGATGCAATTCTTGATGGAGTATTACCTAAACCTATTTATAAAAGTGCATATGTTAATTTTAATTCTGACTTAGAGAAAATTCAAAGAAATTTAGATAGTATTAGTTTGACTTTGGGAGAATATCGAAAATATCAACTTATTTTAGATGATTTAAAAAGAAAAATTCATGAGGCTCCAACTGTTGCAGATTTGTTAAAAAAGAATTTAAAACCTAATGGAAAGTATTATTATTTTTGTCCTGTTAAATCAGAAGAAGGAATAAATGATATTGAAACAATAAAAGAAAAAATATTGAGTGATTTGAAACCAAAATTTCAAGAAGAAGATGTTGTTTTTTATACTACAACTTCTGAAATGGGTGAATTAGGAAAGAATAATCGAGATGCTTTTTATCATGATAAAACATTAGATGGACAAGATTGTTCAAATAAACTTCGTATTATGTTTGCGATTAACCAATATAATGAAGGGGTTCATGCACCAAATGTAGATGGCGTTATTGAGGGGAGAATGACAAATTCTGATATTGTTTATTTTGAACATTTAGGTAGATGCTTGGCGGTAAGAGGAGATACCACTAAAAAATATGAAGAACTAGAAAAATATTCTTTAGAAGAGATAATTCAGATGTGTCATGATAGAGATATTTTAGTAGAAGAAAATGCTTCTAAGGAAGAATTAATTGAAAAATTACTTGCGCCAATTATTATTGATTTAACTTGTAATTATGAATTTATTAAAGAATTGGAAGATAATTTAAGAAATAGATTAAAGGAAGATACAAGAAGAAAAAATAATACTTATCAAAGAAAAAAAATAATTAATGCATCATTTGATATAGAAGTGGAAAATATTGATTTATTTTCTAGTTTAATGGAATTAAAAAATAGATTGAATAGTTCTTGGAATAGAATGTATGAATATGCTTGTATTTATTATGAACATCATGGAAATTTAGAGGTTTCCCAAAAGTTTAAAACGCGTAATGGATTTGAATATGATGAGGCGGGAAAAATAAACTTAGGACATTGGTTATTTAATCAGAGACAGAATACTTTATTAGAAAGTGAACGAGGACAATTACTTTCTCAAATAGGGATGCGTTTTGAAAAGATAAGAAATAGATTAAGTTGGGAAGAAATGTATGAATATGCTTGTCTTTATTATGAACATCATGGAAATTTAGATGTTCCTTATAGATTTAAAACAAATAATGGATTTGAATATGATAGTGATGGTCAAATTCGTTTGGGGAGTTGGATACACAATCAAAGAAAAAATGTATCTCCGATGAGTGAACGAGGACAGTTATTATTAAAATTAAAATTTCGTTTTGAAAATAAAAGAAGTACCTTAAGTTGGGAGGAGATGTATGAATATGCTTGTCTTTATTATGAACATCATGGAAATTTAGATGTTTCTCATAGATTTAAAACAAATAATGGATTTGAATATGATAGTGATGGTCAAATTAATTTGGGGGCTTGGATATTTACTCAAAGGAATAGTGTGTCTCCAGCGAGTGAACGAGGCCAATTGCTCTTAAAACTAAACTTTCGTTTTGAAAATAAAAAGAATGCCTTAAGCTGGAAAGAGATGTATGAATATGCTTGTCTTTATTATGAACATCATGGAAATTTAGATGTTCCCCATAGATTTAAAACAAATAATGGATTTGAATATGATAGTGATGGTCAAATTCGTTTGGGGAGTTGGATACACAATCAAAGACAAGCTTATCAAAAAAAAGAAATGTCTGAGGAATATATTGCTTTGTTAGAGAATATTGGGATGAATTGGATGTGTGAAAAGGTAGATAATAAGTTACAAAGTGAAGAAATAGTAGAAAAGAATACAAAGAAAAAACAAATTGAATTATTGAATCGAACAAAGAGTTTATTGAATCATATTCATTATACAAACTTTGATGATAAAAGAGATATTGAAAAAATTAATGAACAATTTATGGATGAATTAAACCATAGATCTAGATAAATTTTAAAATTTGGATAAAGTACTTTTAAGTATTTTAATCATATAGAAAGAGGGAAGAAAAAGATGAAAGAAAAATTACAAAGTTTATTAAAAAATTCATATAGTAAATATTATCATTATCCAGTAGCGGCGGTTATTGTGATGAAGGATGGAGAGGAGTTTTGTGGTGTCAATGTTGAAACGTCTTCTCCAGCTAGTGGAATTTGTGCAGAAAGGAACGCTTTATATAGTGCTATTACTAGAGGGTATACGAAGGGGGATGTGAAGGAAATTCATGTGATGAGTACAACTGAAAATGATTGTTTTCCATGTTTTATTTGTAGACATGCTTTAAGTGATTTATGTGATAAGGATGTTAAGGTGTTTTCTCATACCTTTAGTGACAGTAGAGTGGTTATGCATACAATTGAAGAGTTATGTCCTTATCCTTTTGGGGATGATAGTATGAAGGAAGAAGTATAATGCGTAGTGGTTTTGTTAGTATTGTAGGACGACCTAATGTTGGGAAAAGTACGCTTCTTAACGCTATTATTGGAAAGAAGATTGCCATTACTTCCAGTACGGCACAAACGACTAGGAATATGATTCAAGGAATTTATCATGGGGATGATCTACAAATTATTTTTGTTGATACGCCGGGAATTCATAAACCTCATAATAAATTGGGGAGAGTTTTAAATAAACAGGCTTATTATAATTTAAGTGATGTGGATGTGATTTTATTTTTGGTTGATGTTACAGAACCTCTTGGAACGGGGGATAAGTTTATTTTAGAAAAATTAAAGGAAAATGATGTTCCTGTTATTTTAGTTTTAAATAAGATGGATAAGATTACTTATCCAGAATTATTACCTAAGATAAAAGAATATAAAGATTTATATCCTTTTCGGGAAATTATTCCTGTTTCTGCTTATAAAAAAAAGAATTTGGATGATTTGATTAAAACAGTTAGTCAGTATTTAAGTGATGATATTGCTTATTATGATGATGAAACATTTACTAATGTGAGTGAGAAGTTTTCTGTTTCAGAGTTGATTCGTGAGAAAGTTTTATATCATACGAAAGAAGAAGTTCCTCATTCTGTTACTTGTATTACGGAAGAGATTAGTGAAGATGAAAATAGTATTTGTGTGATTGCTAGTTTGATTGTTGATCGAGAAAATTTGAAAAAAATTTTGATTGGAAAACAGGGGAGTATGATTAAAAAAATTGGTACGGAAGCAAGGCGTGATATTGAAGAACTTCTTTCTAAAAAAGTATATTTAGATTTACAAGTTAAGGTTGTTCCTAATTGGCGAGATAAGGATAGTTTTTTGTATCAACTTGGCTATGAAGATCTTTCAGAAGATTGATGTATAAATTTTATCTATTTTGTACAAGATGGTAATGGTGATATTTATGAATAGAGAAGATTTATGGAATTTATTTAAGATGACTGGAAAAATTGAATATTATTTGAAATATAAAACGTATAATGGGGGAAGTTGTAATCATGATCAAGAAAGTAACCGGAATTATCGTTAGTGGGGTTGATTATAAGGAAAGTAGTAAAATTATCAATATTTTGACAGATGAAGGAGAAATTATTGGTGTTTTAGCGAAAGGATGTAAGGGGATAAAGAGTAAAATTAGAATAGGGACTGATCTTCTTACTTTAGGTGATTTTTATTTAAGACAATATGGAACGGGAATGCCGCTTTTAACTGAGGTAGATATTATTGATTTTTTTAAAAATACTCGTTTAGATCTTTTGAAACAAAGTTATGCTTTACTTTTATTGGAACTTTCTAGTCAAATTGTTCGACATGAAAAAAATAAAGAAGTTTATTCTTTGTTAGTTTTAGGATTAAAAAAAATAGATGAGGGATATGATGCGGAGGTTATTTCTGATATTTTAGAGCTTAAATTTTTATCTGAATTAGGGATTAAACCGGAATTGGATTGCTGTGTTAGTTGCGGAAGAGTGGATAATATTATTACTGTTTCTAGTTATAAAGGGGGATATCTTTGTGGTGATTGTGCGAAGGGGGAAGTAATTTATTCTTTAAAGACGGTCAGATTGATTCGAATGTTATATTTAGTTGATTTGAGTAAAATTTCTAGAATTTCTCTTTCTGAGGAGGTTAAGAGGGAGATTAGTTCTTTTATTGATGATTATTATGATAGATATAGTGGAATTTATTTGAAGAGTCGAGAGTTTTTGAAGAAGTTTTCTTGTTTGAATAATTGATTTTAGAATACTGATAGAGAGATAATCTTTATTAGTATTTTTTTCTAGATAAAAATGTTTTTTTGTAAAGTATTTGTTAAGTAGGTTGTCAAGTGTAGTTAGATGTGCTAAACTTTAAATAGAGGTGTAGTATGGAATACTCAAGACTATTTATGATGGTATTTATTGTATTTTTATTTGTTGTTATTTTTATTCCTGTTGTTAAGAGGATTGCGATTCATATTGGGGCATTAGATATTCCTAATGCTAGGAAAGTTCATAAGGTTCCTATTCCTAGATTAGGGGGACTTGGTATTTATGCTGGTTTTTTACTTGGTTATATGCTTTTTGGTAGAGAGTCTATTCAGATGAATGCTGTTTTGATTGGGAGTTTTATTATTGTTTTAACGGGAATGATTGATGATATTAAGCCTGTTCCTGCGAGATATAAAATTCTTGGTCAGATTGCAGCGGCGATGGTGATTCCTTTTTATGGGGGAATTGTTTTACAAGATATGAGTGCCTTTGGTCTATATTTTAATTTTGGTGGTTTTGCTTCTCTTATTACAGTTATTTTTATTGTTGCAATTATGAATTGTATTAATATTATCGATGGATTGGATGGCCTTGCTGGGGGAATTGCGGCGATTTATTTTTTGATGATTGGAATTATTGCGGTGATGTTTAAGAGTTCAGGATTGGATGTTGTTTTGACTTTTGTTATGCTTGGTGCTACTTTGGGATTTTTGGTTCATAATTTTCATCCGGCTAGTATTTTTATGGGAGATTCTGGAAGTTTATTTTTAGGTTATATTATTTCTGTAATTTCGTTACTTGGTTATAAAAATGTAACTTTTACTTCTTTGATTGTACCAATCTTTTTGTTAGCTATTCCTATTATGGATACTTTATTTGCTATTATTAGAAGAATGTTAAAGCATGAGTCAATTGCGATGCCTGATAAGTGTCATTTGCATCATCAATTGTTAAAGTTGAATTTTTCGGTGACAAAAGCGGTTTTAGTAATTTATTTTTTTGATATTTTGTTTGCTATTGCTTCAATTATTTATGTTATGGATGATAGCAATGCGGGAATAATTATTTATAGTTTATTATTTATTATTGTGATTACTTTAGTTGTGAGAACAGATATTATTAGTGATAAAAGAATAGAAGGGAAACTTCCATTTTTACATAAAAATAAGAATAAGAAAAAATTAAGGAGGAATGAAAAATGAAAGGAATTATTTTAGCGGGAGGGTCTGGGACAAGACTTTATCCGATTACGAGGGCAACTTCTAAACAGTTATTAAATGTTTATGATAAGCCAATGATTTATTATCCTTTATCGACCTTAATGCAAGCTGGGATAAAAGATATTTTATTGATTACAACAAGGGAGGATCAAGCATCTTTTAAGAGATTATTAGGAGATGGGCAACATTTAGGAGTAAATATTACTTATACTATTCAACCTTCTCCGGATGGACTTGCTCAAGCCTTTTTATTAGGTCGTGAGTTTATTGGAAATGATGCATGTGCGATGGTTTTAGGTGATAATATTTTCTATGGTAGTGGTTTTGAAGAAGTATTGATGAATGCTACAGAAAATGCTATTGCTGGTTATGCGACAATCTTCGGAGTTCATGTGAAAGATCCAGAGAGATTTGGAATTATGGAGATTGATTCGGATAAAAATGTTTTAAGTGTTGAAGAAAAGCCACTTCAACCTAAGAGTGATTTGGCAATTACGGGACTTTATTTTTATCCTAAGGGAGTAAGTGATAAAGCTTCTCTTGTTAAACCTTCAAAAAGAGGGGAATTAGAAATTACTACTTTAAATGATATGTATTTACAAGAAGGAATTTTAAAAGCTTGTCTTTTAGATGAAGGGTATACTTGGTTTGATACTGGTACAGAAGAGTCGATGGCTGATGCTACAGCAATGATTCGTTCGATTCAAAATAATAAGGATAAGGTAATTTGTTGTCCTGAGGCAATTGCTTATTATAAAGGCTGGTTATCAGAGGAAGAATTAGAGAAGAGTGCTGAGTTGATGAAGAAGAATAGATATGGAAAATATTTAAGAAAAGTACTAGAAAAAGGGAAGTAAGATATTTAGTTAAATTAATAAATTAGGGTTTTAGAATAAAAGGAGCGACTAGATGAAATTTTTTATTACAGGTGTTAATGGTCAATTAGGCTATGATATAAAAAATGAATTATTAGAGAGAGGCTATACAGATATTTTAGCACCAACACGAATGGAATTAGATATTACGGATGAAGACGCTGTTAAAAAGATGGTATTAATGTATCGTCCTTCGGTTATTTTCCATTGTGCAGCATATACGGCAGTGGATAAGGCAGAAGATGAAAAAGAGAAGTGCTATCAAGTTAATGTTTTAGGAACAAAGTACTTAGTGGAAGTAGCAAGAGAAGTTGGAGCTAAAGTGATTTATGTTAGTACTGATTATGTTTTTGATGGTACAAAAGATGGAATTTATCAGGTAGAAGATAAAGTTAATCCTATAAATTATTATGGAGAAACAAAATACTTAGGAGAGAATTTTGTAAGGGAATATGATAATCATATTATTGTTAGAATTTCTTGGGTATTTGGTCTTCATGGAAAGAATTTTATTAAGACAATGTTAAATTTAGCTGATACTCATAAAGAATTAAATGTTGTTTGTGATCAAATTGGTAGTCCTACTTATACCAAAGATTTAGCACATCTTTTAGTGAATATGTTTTTAAGTAATGTAAAGGGACTATATCACGCTACTAATGAAGGATATTGTAGTTGGTATGAATTTGCAGAGTTTATTTTTAAAGAAAGTCATAAAAAAGTTAAGGTTCGACCAATCTTAACAAAGGATTATAAAACGGTAGCAAAAAGGCCAATGAATTCTAAACTTAGTAAAGAGAGTTTAGATTATGCTGATATGAAAAGATTACCAGAGTGGCAAGATGCTGTAAAACGATATATTCGTGAATTAAAGAAAGAAGGAATAAAATGAAATTTTTAGTAACAGGTGGGGCTGGTTTTATTGGTAGCAATTTTATGCATTATGAGGTAGAAAAATATAAAAATGATCAGTTTGTTTGTTTAGATGCATTAACTTATGCTGGAAATTATAATAATATTAAAGATTTGGAAGTTTATGATAATTTTCATTTTGTTCATGGGGATATTACGGATAGAGAATTTATTGATAAGTTATTTTTAGAGGAAAAGTTTGATGTTGTGATTAATTTTGCTGCGGAGAGTCATGTTGATAATTCTATTAAAAATCCTAGTATATTTTTAACTACCAATATTATTGGGACAAGTGTTTTGATGGATGCTTGTAGAAAATATGGAATTAAGAGGTATCATCAGGTTTCTACAGATGAGGTGTATGGAGATTTACCATTGGATCGACCTGATTTATTGTTTACAGAAAATACACCACTTCATACTTCTAGTCCTTATTCTAGTTCAAAAGCTAGTGCGGATTTACTTGTGATGGCTTATCATAGGACGTATGGGCTTCCTGTTACGATTAGTAGATGTAGCAATAACTACGGGCCTTATCAATTTCCTGAAAAATTAATTCCTTTAGTGATTTCTAAGGCATTAAAAGATGAAAAGATTCCAGTTTATGGAACAGGAGA
>CAKPLX010000001.1 GCA_934167785.1 uncultured Bacilli bacterium | reverse complement strand
CTCCTTTTTTATTTATGATAACAAAAAAATGTAGACTGTGTCTTTTTTAGACTGTCTACATTTATTTTATCACTTCATTTCAGTGCCTTTTTTACTATATTTCTTCAATTTTCATAAAGTTTGTGATTTTATTTCCAGTATTTGGGAATCCACCAGTAATAATGATATGATCATTTTTTTCTAATTTAGCAAATTCAATGGCTTTTTCTTTTCCATCGTTAACTACTTCATCAGTAGAATTGTATTCTTTTACAATAGTTGGATAAACTCCATAATTAAGTGCTAATCCTGTTGCAATTTTTTCGTTTGGTACAGTTGCTAAAATTGGAGCAATTGGGCGCAAATTACTGATTTTTCTAGCGGTATGTCCTGACATTGTTGCTGCAACAATTACTTTAGCACCAATATCATTACTTGCTGTAACAACACTTTCTGCAATAATAGAAGTGATATCTTTTTCAGTATTATCAAAAATATCATTTTCAAAGTGATAGTAACTTTCTACTTTTTCACAAATATCAGTCATTTTTTGAACAGTTTCTACTGGATATTCTCCAATTGTTGTTTCGTCACTAGTCATGATTGCATCACAACCTTGAAGTACGGCATTACTAACATCTGTAACTTCCGCATTTGTTGGACGAATATTGTGCATCATTGAACTCATCATTTGCGT
The DNA here is from genome assembly GCA_934167785.1 of uncultured Bacilli bacterium. The sequence continues at coordinate 78,437 of CAKPLX010000001.1, read as the reverse complement.
AGCCATGATGACACCTTTTCCTTGTAAATGACATTCGTCAATCATCATTTGTTGGTAAAGTGGTAAATTTTCTACGCCTGTTTCGATTCCTAAATCCCCACGAGCAATCATAATATAATCACTTTCCCTAACGATTTCTTTTAAGTTATCAATAGCATATTGCGTTTCTACTTTAGATATAATTTTCATGTTAGGTTTTCCATATTGAGTACAAAGTTTTTTTACTTCTTGAATATCATCAGCACTGTTTACAAATGATAGTGCAAGATAATCCCCGTCATGATTACAAGCGTATTCGATATCTTTTTTATCTACGTCGGATACAAATGGGATATCTAGTTTGATTCCTGGAATACAAACGCCACGGCGAGACTTAATCTTACCACTATTCATGATACGACAAGTAGCACTACTGCCATCAGCAGCAACTTCTTCTACAATTAATTTGTAGAATCCATCGTCAACAAGTATAGTCATTCCAACCTTTAAGTCTTTTACAATATTACGGTAATTGAAAGAAATTTGTTCTTTAGTTCCTTTATCTTGTAAGTCTTCTTCAACGATGCGAATCGTATTTCCTTCTACTAATTCAATATAATCTCCTTCAAAAGTACAAGTTCTTAAATCAGGTCCTTTTGTATCGTATAGTATAGCAACATGTGTTCCTAATTCTTTATTTGCTCTTTCTACTAAACTTTCATCTAATTTTCTTTCTTCTAGTGTAGCGTGAGAAAAGTTAATTCTTGCTACATTCATTCCGGCTTCTACTATTCCTTTAAATTTTTCCCAAGATTGAGTAGAAGGACCGATACTAGAAATAATTTTTGTTTTTTTCATTTTTTCAACTCCTCCTTAGAAACATTAATAATTTTACTATATTTGGATGGTATATGTCAATATTAATTTTTAGTTATTTTTGGCTCTTTTTTGATTAGCTTTTTTTATTTTTCTTAATCTTTTTTTTTATTTTTTTTCTCATTAATAGAGTTATATAGATTCCACCAGTGGAAAGAAAAATATTTCTTGCTATCATAATTTCATTATTGAGACGAATAAAATATTTTTTTGGTGCTTTTTTTGTGTTTTGGTAATTTAGATAATTGTAATTTAGGTCAACATTGGTATGAATTCCATTGATTTTTCCTAATGAACTGATTTGCTTCATACTATAACTTTCTTGATTACCTATTTTAGGAAGTTTATTTTTTGATAAATCGATTTCTTGATCATAATATTCTCCTCCTGCGATCCAGGTGGATAGATAATCAATTTCTCCATCTGTAAGATTAGATAAAATTTGGTATAGGTTTTCATTACAGTATATTCCTGGAGTGAATCCGGCTAATTTTATTTTTTCTTCCCAAACCTGAAAAAAAGTTTTATAAAAATCTTTGTTAGAAGTTATCTCTTCATTATTTAATTGCCAAAAATTTGTTTCTATATCAATGTAAACTGGATAGGTAACAGGAATATTTTCTAACTTTTTGGTAATATAATTGATTTCTTTATTTAACTCTTCTATTGAAGTTGCTCTTGAAAAGAAGTAAAATCCCATTGGAATATTATTTTTTATGCATTCTTTTACATTAGAAATGAAATAAGGGTCATCATAATCATTGATAAAATCTTTGATTTGAATAATAGCATAACTGGTATTAACTTCTTCCCAGTTAATTTCTTCTTGCCATAATGAAACATCTATTCCTAAAGATGGTGTTTTCGTTAAATGATTTTTTTCTTGATAGTTTTTTGTAGGAATTTGAATGACTTGTCCTTGTTTTAAAGAAAAAGATTCGCTGATAATTTGGTTGTATTTTTTGATATCAGTTACACTAAGATTATTATTTTTTGCTAATTCCTTGATATTAAAAGTGCTTTTATCATATAAAATATATTCATCTTCTCTAAATAGTTTGGGATTATTTTCGTGATTGTTTAGGATATTATTTTTTATTTTTTTATCGGCTAAAAAATGATCAATATGTCCGTTTCTGTTTGATATCCATTGAATATCTTGAGTAGTTTTATTTTTTTCGATAGTATGTTCAATATTTAATTCATTATTTTCTTTAAAGAAATCAATGTTATTTTTACTTCCATATATTCCTGTACATATGTGATTATCATTAGCTTTTTTTAGAAAAGCATTAACAATAAATTTAACTTCTTCTGGGGTTAGGTTTTGATTATTATAGAAACAATCAATATCCATATAAATTGGATAATTTATTATATACTTTGTTAATATTTCTTTGACAAAGGCAAAATCTAGGTAAATATCACTTAAAGTAGTAGCATCTGATGTTAGAATAAGTCCCATATCAATATTATTTTTTTCACAGTATTCTAGCTTTTGCTTTAAGAAATAAACTCCATCTGTGTTATGGTCTCCTATATTAAGCAAAACAAAATTATTATTTGTAACTCTATTGGTTAAAAAATTGGTTAATAGATTGATATCTTCATAACCTACGCTCCATTCGGTATTTGCATTAATGATTTTATTTCTCTTTCTTTCTTGATAAAGTGTAGCTGATGATATTAGCGTTGTTGTTGCTACAGCTATGGCAATAAATTTTTTGTCTTTGTATAATTTATATTTCTTTTTCATGTTTTCTCCTTACTTTTTTATTATATTTATTTTGTTTCTTTTTTGTCAATAGAAAAGATATACTCTAAACGAATATATCTTTTTATTATTGGTTATTTTAATCTCTTTCTTTACCAAATAATTGAAGTAATCTTAGGAAAATATTAATAAAATCTAGATATAAATCAAAGGCTCCATAGATTGCCATATTTTCCGTTGTATCATAGCGATTAATGATCTTTTGAACATCATAGGCTACATAGGTGACGAAAATTGCAAGAACAAATACGCAAAGAATGATATCTAGTGTCCCGTTTGCTAAGAAAATATTGATTATTTCTAAAATCACACTTCCTAGTAGAGCAATTATTAAATATATTCCATATTTTGATAGATCAAATTTATTGCTTTTTCCTAATAAAGCAAAGATACCAAAAACAAAAGCACTTGCTAAGAAGATCCAAAGAATGCTAGTAATTTCATAAACAATGAAGATACTAGAAAAAGTTAATCCTGTTAGGGCACTATAGCCAATATAAAGACCTTTAGCTAAGGTAGTAGACATGGTATGAATTCTTGCCGATAACCAAATCGCAATGACAAATTCTAAAATAACAATAATAATATAACTTGAACCATTAAATATAAATCTTAAAGCATTTATGTTGGTACTGGTTAGATAAGCGGTTAGGAAAGTTACTAAAAGTCCAATTCCAAACCAAGTAAAAACTTTTGATAAAAATTGATTTTTCATATTATTCCTTCTTTCATTAATAAATTTTTTTATTCATAAGTACTAGTAATTCCATAATATTCTTCTAAGGATAAATATTCTCCATTATGATATAATTTTTCGGCTAATTCTTTTCCTACATAGCGTAAGTGCCAAGATTCATATTGATATCCAGTATATTTTTCTTTTCCCTTAGGAAAACGAATGGTAAATCCATAGCGATAAGCATTTTCGTGTACCCATTTTCCTTCGTTTGTATTTGCAAATGAATCATCAATACTATTTAAATCAAAGCATAATCCTGTTTGATGTTCAGAGTGTCCTGGTCTTGATGAGTAAGTGTCTGCTCCTTCTTTTCCACTTCTTGTTACATAGTTATTGTATAAATTTACTTGGTATTGATAAGAACGATATCCACTGGCAATGTAAATATTTAGTCCAAGTGCTTTGGCATCACTTTGCATTAATAGAAAAGCTTCCATACTATCCTTATCGATACAGTCATTACATCTTTGTCCAGTAACTGGATGGTAAGGATTGGTTGGTTGAAAACTATCGGGGATGCTATAAGTTTTATTGGCAATTAATTGATTATCAATATAAGCTGTTTTATTTTTTATGGTTAGAGTATATCCTTTTTCAGTAATGTATTGTCCATCTTCTAAATTTTTAAATTCAAGAGAGTTGTTTGGTGCTTTTTCTAGAGATTTTGTTGCTGGATTTTCTTTTTTTTCTATGGTATTTTCTTTTGTTTTTGGCTTTTTTTGTTTTTTCATTGGATTAGTTTGCATAAATATTCCTCCTATTATAAGAATAAGAAGAAAGATTGGAATTAGAACTACCCATTTTTTTAATTTTCTTTTCTTTTTTTTCATTACTACCCTTCTCTCTTTGGATTAGAAGGAAAAACTATTTGATTAGTAAGTTTTTTCCTGTCATCTCTTTAGGAACGGGTTGTTCCATTAAATTTAAAATTGTTACAGCAATATCACCTAATTTTCCTTTTTGTAGTTGAATAGATTGATCTAAGACAATAAAAGGAACGACATTAGTTGTATGTTGTGTATTTATGCTACCGTCTGGATTAATCATTACTTCACAATTTCCATGGTCTGCTGTAATGATTACTTCATATTCTTCTAGAGAAATTGTATTTATAATTTTTGTTAAGCATTGATCAAGAGTTTCTACTGCTTGAATGGCTGCTTCATAGTTTCCTGTATGTCCAACCATATCCCCATTTGCAAAATTTAAGATGGTTAGATCAGGTTTTGTGTCTTTTAATTCTTTTAAAAGACTATCGGTTATTTCGTAGGCACTCATTTGTGGTTTTAAATCATAAGTTGCTACTTTGGGAGATGGAATTAAAATTCTTTTTTCTCCTTCTAATTGTTTTTCTTTTCCTCCATCGAAAAAATAAGTTACATGTGCATATTTTTCGGTTTCGGCAATTCTTAACTGCGTAAGTCCTAATTTGCTAGTGTATTCTCCTAATGTTGAAATGAGGTCTTCTAACTGAAACATTGGCGTAGAAATTGCTTCATTGGAAATTGGCATTAAAGTTGCCATTTTTATATTTTTTAATTTTTTTTCACCAAAATAATTTTTTTCTGTATTGGTTAAGACGGCTGCTAATTCTCTTACCCGATCAGGGCGGAAGTTTGCAAAAATAATTCCGTCATTATCGGTAATCATTCCACTTTGCTCGATTGAGGTTGGAACAATAAACTCGTCTGTAATTTTATTGTCTTGATTTTTTTGCCATGCTTCTAGAGCGGAGGAAGAGTTTTCTGTAGAACTTCCCGTCATAGCATCATAGGCTTTTTTTATTCGATCATAGTTGTTGTCTCTATCCATGGCATAATATCGTCCACTGATGCTAGCGATTTTTCCAATTCCTATTTCTCTTATTTTTTCTTCTAAGGCATTAATAAAGTTTTTTCCTGAATATGGACTAGTATCTCTTCCGTCTGTAAAAATATGAAAGTAAACATCATTTAAGCCAAATTCTTTTGCTGCTGATAATATTGCATAAAAATGATTGATATGGGAGTGAATTCCTCCATCACTTAGTAATCCCATAATATGTAATTTGCTGTGATTTTCTTTTGTGTGTTGGAAAATACTTGGAAGTACTTTATTTTTTGAAAGGGAATTTTCCTTAATTTTGGCATTAATTAATCCTAGAGGTTGATAAACAATCCTTCCTGCACCAATATTCATATGTCCTACTTCACTATTTCCCATCTGTCCTTGAGGAAGTCCTACATACTCTCCGCTGGCTTCTAAAGTGGTATTTGGATATTCTTTCATTAATCTTTCAAGGGTTGGTTTCTTTGCGTGATAAAAGGCATTACCCTTTTTTTCTTCGCTAAGTCCGACGCCGTCTAAAATACATAATAATACTTTTTTCATGTTTTTCCTTCTTTCCTTTTTTTTCATTAAGTACATGATGAAATTCTATTATAACTTGTTTTATACTCATATTTGTTTGGCTTAGTAAAAACAATAACTCCCGTAAAATCATTTCCATTACTGTCTTTTTTATTTTCTTCATCGGTATCTAATAAACTTAGGGTAATGTAGCAACTATTACTAGATGATAATTTATTATAAATGGCATTTTTATGATCTGTTACATATAGCTCAGCTGCTGTTTCTAGTAGTTTATATTTTGTTTTATCTTGTTTGGCTTTGGTTCTTTCTAAAGAAGAAGAAATGCTTGGAATAGCAATGGACATAATTGCTGTTAAAATGACTAGAGCTGCTAATAATTCAATTAAAGTAAACCCTTTACTGTTTTTTCTTTCTTTCATTTTTCACATCCTATCTCTTTGTTCATTATAATTTATTTTTGAAAAAAATACAACTGTCTTATTGGAGAAAACCTTTAATTTTTAGGAAAATAAAAAAGCCATATTATTGATATGGGCTTTTGATTAAGATTTATTGGCATTACTGTATACTTTTCCTTTTTCAATTTTTATTTCTTTATAATATAGAAGTTCTGATACAGTGGTGAATTGGTAACCTTCTTTTAATAATTTAGGAATGATTAATTCTAAACTGTTTGCGGTTGCGTTATAAATGTCATGCATTAAAATAATATCTCCATCGCTGATATCTTTCATTACTCTTTTGTAGATATTTTTTGAACTATGATACTTCCAGTCTAGGGTATCAATATTCCAAATGATAATTGGTCTATTGATTATTGATTGGATTCTTTTATTATATGTTCCATAACTTGGTCTTACTACTGTAGGATAGTGATTAATAATTTTAAAAATGGCTTGGTCTACTTTTTCGATCTCTTTTTCGATTTGTTCATTTTTTAATTTGGTTAATAATTTATGACTATACATGTGATTTCCTATTTCCATATTTAATTCATTCATTCTTTTGATGGTTTCTTCATGTCCTTTGATATTGCAACCTAGAATAAAAAAAGTTGCTTTGATGTTATATTTTTCTAAAATATCTAAAATTTTGTTGGTATTATGGTTAGGTCCGTCATCAAAAGTTAGTGCTATCATTGGCTTTTTGGTATCGATCATTTGATTTTTAGTGATATCATAAACTTTTAAGGTTGGTTTTAAAGTAGTAGTAGCTATAATTTTGTCTAACTTTTTGTTAACAATAATTTTTTTGGTTGTTTCTTTTACTAAAACATGATTTTCTTCATAGATATAAAATAGCAAATCAATTTGTTCTTTTTTTTCTTGATAATCATAATCAATAAATAAATATTGATTATTTTTCATTTGGTAAGAATTTAAGTAACTTGCAATATAATGATCAATTTCTTTCTTATTAAAATAAGGATATTCTATATAAGTATTTTTGGTTTTAAATACTTCATGATCAAATGAGGATTCTTTTCTTTCATAAAAATACATTAGTACTAAAATAGATAATGTGGATACCAATAGAAGAAAGATATTTTTTTTCATCTTGTATCACCTATTTTAAAATATTCTTTTACAATTCTATATATTAACAAAATTCTTCGACATTTCTCCCATAATTTGATAGTATACTGAATTTAGTTGAAAGGAAGGTGAGGCTTATCGAGATAAAGATTATTGGTTCTAATTGTTCTACAGGGAAAAGATTAAAGAACATGATTGTAAAAGTTAGTCAGACTCTTCATCAAAATGTTATTATCGAAGAGTTAAATCATGCGATTGACAAAAAGAACTATAACGTTAGTATGATACCAGCGCTAGTTATTCAGGATAAAGTAATTAGTCAAGGGAAAGTACTAAGCGATAAAGAAATAAAAAAATTAATTGTAAGTAATGTTACAAACTAATAGACACCTCTAAAATATTAGTTACTACTCCTAAAAACCAATTAGGTTCACTCCCCTAATTGGTTTCTTTTTCATTATTGATTTTTTCTAAAAAATCTTTTTCTTCCCAAATTTCGATTCCTAAATTTTTGGCTTTATCATATTTGCTTCCAGGGTTATCTCCTACTATTACTACTGAAGTTTTTTTGGTTACAGAAGAAGTGGTTTTTCCTCCTCTATCTTCAATGATTTTACTGGCTTCATTTCTAGTAATTTGGGTTAATGTTCCTGTTAATACAAAGGTTTTTCCAGAGAAATTATCATCATTTGTTGTTTGTGTAGAAATATAAGTCATATTTAATCCGTGTTCTTTTAATTGTTGAATCAGTTTTTTTGTTTCTTCTTTGTTAAAGTAAGCTATGATATTTTCTGCTATTATGGGGCCAATATCAGGAATTTTTGTTAATTCTTCTAAAGAAGCATTAGCTAAATTATCTAAGGTTTGAAATTGATTACTTAGTATTTTGGCTGTTTTAGCTCCTACTTGTTTGATTCCTAAGCCAAATAATAATTTTTCTAGACTATTTTTTTTACTATTTTCAATATTTTGAAATAATTTTTGGATTGACTTTTGTCCATATCCTTCTAATTGTTCTAAATCTTTTTGATGGAACTTTAATAAATAAATATCACTTATTGTTTTAATATATCCATAGTTATAAAAGTCTTCCATAATAGAGTCTCCTAAACCTTCTATATTCATTGCTTCTTTACTGGCAAAATGAATAAGCCCTTCAATATGTCTTGCTGGACAATTGATATTTGGACAAAAATAATCAGCTTCATTTTCCTTACGAATAATTTTACTTTTGCAAATGGGACATTTATCAATCATTTGAAAGGGAATTTCTTTTCCACTTCTTCTTTCTTTTAATGGTTCTCCTACGGCTGGAATGACATCTCCAGCTTTATAAATGGAAACAATATCCCCTATTCTTATATCTTTATTAATAATATTATCTTCGTTATGTAGAGTTGCTCTTTTAATTGTGGAGCCTTTTAAGATAACTGGTTCTAAAATAGCATTGGGTGTAATTTGTCCAGTTCTGCCAACGGTAAATAAAATATCAATTAGTTTAGTATAAACTGTTTTAGCAGGAAATTTATAAGCAATGCACCATCTTGGATATTTCGAGGTTGATCCTAGTTTTTTTTGGATGGCTAAATCATTTACTTTTACTACTACGCCATCAATATCATAAGAAAGATTTTCTCTTATTTTTCCTTTTTCCTCAATAAAGTTCATAATTCCTTTAATATCTTTTACCACTTGATTAAATGGGTTGGTTCGAAAACCTAAGTTTTTCATAAAATTAAGTGCTTCCTCATGTGTTTTTAAGCCATAATCTTCTGGATTGGGTAAATGATAAATGAAACATTCCAAATTTCTTTTAGAAACTTCTTTGCTATCTAGTAATTTTATGGAACCGGAGGCAGCATTACGGCAGTTTTGAAGTAATGGTTTGTTTTCTTCTTCTCTTTTTAAATTTAGTTCTTTTAAAGTATTTTTACTCATATAAATTTCTCCACGAACTTCAATTGTTATGGGTTCTTTTAATTTAAGTGGTAGACTTTTGATGGTTTTGGCATTATTCGTAATGTCATCACCGACGATACCGTTTCCTCTAGTTGCTGCTCTTACCAAAAGACCATTTTCGTAGTAAGCTGAGACAGAAAGACCATCAATTTTTAATTCACAGACATATTCAGGATGATATCCTTCTTTTCTGATTCTTTCTTCAAAATTCATAATTTCTTCTTCGTTAAAGACGTCTTCAATAGATAACATTGGAATATTATGAGTAACTTTTTGAAAGCCTTCTTGAATGTCTCCTCCTACTCGTTGAGTTGGGCTATCTTTTCTTTTTAAAGAAGGATATTCCATTTCTAGGCTTGTTAGTTCCATTAAATATTTATCAAATTCTTGATCGGTGATGATTGAGGTATCTTTCATATAATAACTGTCATTGGCTTGATTTAAAATTTCGGTTAATTCATTTATTCTCTTTTGTACATTCATGTTTTCTCTCCTTATGATTAATATCATAACAAAAAAGAGGGACTTTATGGGCTAAATTTACTATTAGAATACTTCCTTTTTCTTTTCTTTGGGTAAAAAACTTTTTAAGATTTATATGAATCCCAAATGAAGTTATTGGCATATTCTTTATATTGGTAATATTCTTGATAAGTATTTATTGTATACCCTAAAATATAGTATTTTTTTCTTAATGATAAGATAAGAGGATCTTTTAATAGATTTAAATCTACTGCTAAGAAATCAAAATCAAGTGGATTGATTTTTAAAAAGAATTGAACAAAAAAGTAAGATGGAAGGAAACGATGAATAAGATATCCCTTTTGGTATTTTAAATGGTATTTTTTTAAATAATATAATGGACGAGAATAAAAACTCATAATTAAAATTTCTCCAGAATAATTTTTTAATTGTTTTTGCAATAACTTTATAAGCAAATCTGTTTTTTTCACCCATTTAATTTCAATTAAAATAGGGACTTTTCCTTGTACAACTTTAAGTGTCTCTTCTAAGGTGGGGATTATTGAATATTTTTTTATTTCATTTAGATTTAAAGATGAAACAGCTTTATTTACTTTAAATAATCTTTTTAAGGTTTGATCATGAAAGACAATAATTTCTTCATCTTTTGTTAGTTGAATATCCAATTCGATTGCATAATTTCTTTTTATTGCTTCTTTGAAGGCTGGTAATGTATTTTCTGTATATTTTTCGTGTACGCCACGATGTGCAATTTTATTTTTATTAGAAAAAATATCTCTATTCATTTTTCTCACTACTATACTTTATCGAAAAAAAGAAAAAATATGAAAAAAAGATTGATTTCCTCCTTTTTTTATGATACAATATCAATTGTCATGGCGGATGTGGTGAAGGGGTTAACACATTGGATTGTGGTTCCAACATGCGTGGGTTCGAGTCCCACCATCCGTCCCATGTGAGATTTACTCTTGAATTTCTAAATTCAAGAGTTTTTATTTGGCTAAAAATAAATAAAGCAAGAACTATTTTTTTAAAGTTCTTGCTTTTTGAATTGTAGTTTCTAATTGTCTTTCTCTACTAATACCATGATATTTTGTAGGAGTTGCTTTTTTCTCTTTATCCTTTTTGATATTAAATTCATTAAGAGAAGTTTGATATTTTTGGTAGCAATTAACTGAAATTGCTTTTTTCTTTGCTGTTTTATCTTCTGCAATTTCATTGATTTTTATAATAGCATAGGCACCAGGAGCTGCAAAGGTAACTAGTGAAAGTGCGGTAATCCAAGTTGTTCCTATTGCATTTACTGATAAACAAGATAAGATAAAAGAGATTAAAGATAGGCTTAAGGAGAAAATGGTATCAAAATATAATTTTTGTTTTTGTTTTTTTGACTTTGTATTAATCTTTTTGCTTGTATAGTAATTAGAATTATTGGTAGATAAGTATTCTTTTACATCATGATAGTAACTTTCCTCTAGGCGATTAAATTGTTTTTTGGGAATAATTTGAGGAATTTTTTCTGTACCATGGACATCATATTCATATTTTAGGTAATGATCAATCATTCCCTCTTCTTGATAGACACACTCTATTTTGCTAATGGATCCTACTTTGCCATAAAAAGGCAATGATAAAATTTCTTTTTTCATCCTATCTCCCCCTTAGTTGGTTATTATTATAGTATAGAAAATAAAAAAAAGCAAATTAATTAACTTTTAGTTAATTTTTGTTCTTTTTGTTATTATATTCATTCTTTGTTAAGGTCTTTTTTAGTATTTTTATTTTCCAATGAGTAAGATGTCGATATTGATAGTGTCCTTTGGGAATTTTTTGGTAGAATGATTCTAATTTTTGTAAGTCTTGTTGCGCTTTTTTTTGAAATAAATTAGTATTTTCCTTTAATAAATAAGGACCTAGATAAATTTGTTTTTTGGTATAGAAACGAAATCCTTTTTGAAAAACAATGATGGTATAGATAATATTTGCGTCGCTAACTAGTTTTTCTTTTTGGATATAATAACCTAAACTTGTTACTTTTTTTCTTAAAAAATCAAGATCATTATTGCTTTGAAGAATTAAGGTAGAGACATTTTTTAGTTTTTTGTATCCTTGGTTGAGGATGCCTACGATAGTATGGGAACCCATTCCTGAAATAATGATCGTTGCTTTTTTTGAAGGATTAATCTTTTCTAATCCATTACTTTGCGTGAGTGTGATTTTTTCTTCTAAATGACATTTTTGGATATTTTTCTTGGCATTATTTAGAGCATTTTCATTGATATCACTTGCAATAATTTGTGAATTTGGGTATTTTTTGGCTAAAGAAATGCTTAAAAAGCCATGATCACAACCAATGTCGATAAACATTTCGTTATTTTCAATAAGATTGCTGATTTCTTCTAAGCGAGGAGATAATTTAATCATTTAAGAAATCCTTTAATTTTCTACTTCTAGAAGGATGTCTTAATTTACGGAGTGCTTTGGCTTCAATTTGTCGAATTCTTTCTCTTGTTACACCAAACATTTGTCCTACTTCTTCTAATGTTTTACAAGAACCGTCGTCTAAACCAAAACGAAGTCTTAATACTTGTTCCTCTCTTTCAGTTAATGTAAGTAAAACATCACTAATTTCATCTTTTAATAATTCATGAATGGTATATTCTTCTGGAGACATACTTCTTTCATCTTTGACAAAATCTCCAAGATGAGAGTCGTCTTCTTCTCCAATTGGAGTTTCTAATGAAACGGGATCTTGAGCAATTTTTATTACTTCACGAATTTTATCTACAGGCATCCCCATTTTCTTTGCTAATTCTTCATCAGTTGGTTCGCGATTTAATTCAAGTGTTAATTGTCTTTGGTAACGGGATAATTTATTAATGGTTTCAACCATATGTACAGGAACACGGATTGTTCTGGCTTGGTCGGCGATGGCTCTTGTAATAGCTTGACGAATCCACCAAGTTGCATAAGTTGAAAATTTATATCCTTTATTGGCATCAAATTTTTCAACGGCTTTCATTAGTCCAATATTTCCTTCTTGAATAAGATCAAGAAAAAGCATTCCTCTACCAACATAACGTTTCGCAATACTAACTACTAATCTTAGATTAGATTCTGCTAAAATATTTTTGGCTTCTTCGTCGCCAGCAGCAATTCTTTCTGATAATTTTGTCTCTTCTTCTAGAGAAAGTAGACTAATTCGTCCAATTTCTTTTAAATACATTCGAACGGGATCATTGATTGATAGATCTTTGGCAATGTTATCATCTTTTAAGATATCTTCGATATCTCCACCAACATCTCCTTCTTCTGTTGCACCAACTTCTGATTCGTCATTAACGATTTCAATTCCATTTTCAATTAAAGAATTGTATAAATCATCTAGCGAATCGCTATCTAAATCTAATCCTTTTAATCCATTGGCTAATTCTTCATAAGTAATAAATCCTTTTTCTTTTCCTTTTTTAATTAATTCTTCTTTTCTTTGCTCAAATGTTTTAATTTCTTCAATCATTTATTTTCACTCCTCTTATTTTCATCATTTCATTAATGATACTTGCTTGTTTCATAGGGTCAGTTTCTTTTTGTAAATCTATTTTTAATTGATCGATAATATTTTTTTTATAATAATAATTAATACATTTTATATAATCATCAATTTCTTCTTCAGTATACTTTTCTTTTAAATTTAGTGCAAAAATGTGTTCAAATGTATCAGCAACATTGGTTTCTGTTGTTAGATAAGTAATAAAATCAGCGATAATAATGGATCCATATTTATTAGAATAGTAGATCATTTCATTGAATAGTCGCCTTTTTTTATCATCTAATATCATGACAACGTTCTTTTTTGCTTTTTCTATAACACTTTGTGATTTAGTCATGTAGTATAGCAAATTATTGACTGCTTGTCCATATTGAGTTTCTCCTTTTGTATTTTTTTGATTTATTATTGGAACTTTTATCTCTTTTTTGGTTTGATACTCTAAATATCGGCTATTTAGGGTTTTGTATTCCATATTAAATCGAGTAGCTAACTTTTTTAAGGTTAATTCAACTAAAATACTGTCTTTTTCTTTTAATAATTCATGAATAATTTGATCAATATATATGCTGGTTTCCTTTGTGTCATTTAAGTTTCTTTGATTACTTAGAATACTCATTTTGAAATCAATAGTATTCATTGGATTTTTCACTTTATCATAAAAGGCTTCTTTTCCTCTTTTTATGATAAATTCATCTGGATCTTTTTCTTCTAAACGAATAATTTTGGTCTCTAGTTTAGCTTCTTCTAATAAAGGAAGGGCATGAATAGTCGCCATCTTTCCGGCTTCGTCTCCATCAAAACATAAAATAACGTGATTGGTTATTTTTTTTAAGATTTGGATATGATTTTTGGTTAGAGAGGTTCCCATTGGGGCTACACAGTTGTTGATACCAATAGTTGATGCTCTTATTACATCAAAATATCCTTCCATGATAATAATTGCTTCTTCTTTATTTAATTTGGTATGTGCTCTGTGATAATTATAGAGAATATTTCCTTTATCAAATAGTTTTGTTTTTTTCGTATTAATGTATTTACTACTGTCTTTTGTTTGATAAATTCTTCCCCCAAAACCGATTGGATTACCATATAAGTCATGAATAGGAATCATAATTCTATCATTAAAGATATCTTTTTGTTCTGTATTGGTAAGTCCAAGATCAATTAGACTATTTAAATCATATTTATTTAACAAAAAAGTGGTTAAAGGTAGTTTAGAAATAGAAAGTCCAATTTCAAATTTTTTGATTGTTTCACGATCGATTTTTCTTTGGGTTAAGTAGTTAATGGCATTTTCTCCTAAAACGCTATTGAGGTTGTTTTGATAGTATTTAATTGCTAAAAGATTAATTTCATACTCCTTTTGATTGCTGTTTTCTTTGGTAGTGTGCTCTAGTTGATAACCATCTTCTTTTGCCAATAGATCTATTGCTTCTTTATAAGTGATATTTTCCATACCGGCAATAAAGTTAAAAACATTACCTGCTTTTTTACAGACAAAACATTGGAACATATCTAATCTTGTTGAGATAGACATGGATGGATTATTATCTGCATGAAAAGGACAAAGACCCCAATAATCTTCTCCTTTTTTGGTTAAAGGAATGTATCTTTCGACAATTTCTTTGATGGGATGTTTTTTTCTAATTGCTTGTATTGTTGCTTCATCGATGTAAGCCATGACATCACCTTCTAATATTAATATTCTACATAAGTTTTTAATTTCCTTTTTTTTTCGTTAATTTTAATAAAAAAATTTTAAATTGACAGTTTTTTTACGTTTTTTGTTGAGTTTAGCAAATAAACATACAGTCGCCAAAGGAAAAAAATTGATATTTTTTTGTAACAGCTATTTTGTAGGCATTTAAGATAATTTCTTTTGAGGCAAAAGCCGATACTAGCATGATTAAAGTAGATTTTGGTAAATGAAAGTTAGTAATTAAACCATCAATGGCTTCATATTTAAAACCGGGATAAATAAAGATATTTGTCCAACCAGAACATTCTTGAAATTGATGATATTTTTTCATGATTGTTTCTAGCGTTCTAGTTGTTGTTGTTCCGATTGCGATGATTCTTTTTCCTTCTTTTTTCATTTGATTTAGATGTTCTGCTACTTCCTTTGACATGCTATAAAATTCGCTATGCATGGTATGTTTGGTAACATCTTCTACATTAACTGGGCGAAAAGTACCAAGTCCAACGTGGAGAGTAATAGAACAAATATGAATGCCTTTTTGTTCTATTTTTTGTAGAAGTTCTTTTGTAAAGTGTAATCCTGCTGTTGGAGCAGCGGCACTTCCTATGTTTTTGGCATAGACAGTTTGGTATCTATCTTTGTCTTTTAATTGTTCTCTAATGTAAGGCGGAAGGGGCATTGTTCCTAATTGATCTAAGATTTCATAAAATACTCCTTGGTAAGAAAATTTAAAATGGCGTATGCCTTCTTCTCCTACAAAAGTGCATTCTGCTTTTAAAAGTCCTTCTCCAAAATCAATAATCGTGCCAACTTTGACTCTTTTGGCTGGTTTAACTAAACATTCCCAATGATCTTTTTTATTTTCTTTTAGTAGTAATACTTCTATGTGAGCTTTGGTTTCTTCTTTAATTCCCATTAATCTGGCTGGTAATACTTTGGTATCATTTAGTACTAATGTATCTCCTTCTTTTAAATAATCAATAATGTCAGAAAAGATTTTGTGCTCGATGTTTCCATTTTTTCTGTTTACTACCATCATTTTGCATTGATCTCTTTTTTGACTTGGATGCTGGGCAATTAATTCTTCTGGTAAATTGTAATCAAAATCTTCTGTTTTCATTTCTTCACTTCCCTTTTTTTCGCGTACTTTAGTATTATATCATAATAAACTAGAATGTAAATATTATTTTTTTTAATAGTTGTTTTGTTCAAATGAAAAATAGTAAGTTTTTTTACCTACTATTTTTCATTTGATATGATATAAGGATCTGTACTAGTACCGTTTCCCTTTTTGATTACAACATCTGGTTTAAGTCTTAGAATAAATCTTAATCCTAAATTGGTTTCTTCATTATTACTTCTTTTTTCTAAGTTTTTATTTTTTGCATTCCAAAACCATGTTTCTTTTTCATTATTATTTACTATTAAGTAACTTTCTTGTGTATTGATTAAATCGTTTGCTTGACTACATTCATCTAAATCTGATGTTTCAGGACAATTGTTTTTTTCAAAGTTTTTCTTTATTAAAGTAAAATCTTCTAAAGAAAATATTCGGGCACTATTTTGATTACAGGTTTCTTGATAGATGTATAGATTATTACAATATTTTAAGGCTTCTTCGGTTAATTCTTTTTGGGTTAAATTGTTATTGTTGAGATTTAATGGTTTAGCATTAATTAAATAAGTGCTTTCTTCATTGATATAACCAACTCTCCAGCCAGTTTCTTCAGAAGTATTTGAAGATGTGCTTTCTTCGACTTTTCCTTCGCAAGTTGTGCCTTCACAGCCATTATTTCCTATATATTTTACATAACTTCCTATTTTTGCTTGAGATAGCAGTCTTGTTACGGTTAATTTTGTATTGTCAATTTCTTGATTTTCTTCATATACGGCTACGCCATCAATTTTTAATTTAGCATAGAAACTTTTTCCCATTTCTGTATTTTGAATTTGATCAGAAATCCATACTCTGACATCAATAGGAATACTTTTCCCTGCGGGAACGATGACGTCTTTTTTGATGATATTTTCTTCACATGATGAGAGCGGTTTAGCTTCTAACTCTCCTACTTTCGTCATGATGTATTTGTGATTAATTTCATTAGCGGCTGTAGTGGGATCTAATATTACTTGAAATAAGTAAGGAACATTACCAGTATTGGTTATTGTAAGTCGATATGGTGTTAGATTAAAAATTTCGTCTTCTTTCATTGGACTTGGATTATCAAGAATAACATTGCCATTATCTAATGTATAAGTAATATCTAGATTGGCAGTTTTATAGACATTTTTTTCTTCATCAATATCTGTTGAGTTAAAAATCGAGTAAGTGCTACCAATTAACAGTATTGATACCAATAAAATAGAAAGAACACTAGTAAAGATTAATCTTTTTTGATGAAAATCCATTTCTTAATCCTCCTTTTATTCTTCTTATTTTAAGTTTATCATAATTCTTTTATTCTTTCAATTCTTATTGTTCATTTTTTTCTATATCTTCAAGGCGAACACTTACTAGTTTACTAACGCCTGATTCTTGCATGGTAATTCCATATAGGGTATTAGAAAATTCCATAGTTTTTTTCTTGTGAGTAATTAAGATAAATTGTGTTTTATCTCGGTATTCATTTAAATAATGTCCAAAGCTTTCTACATTAGCATCATCTAAGGCTGCTTCTACTTCATCTAATAAACAAAAAGGAACTGGTCTTACATTTAAAATGGCAAATAATAAAGAAATGGCAGTGAAGGTTTTTTCGCCACCACTTAATAAAGTAATGCTCTTTAAGTTTTTTCCTGAAGGAATGGCTTGAATTTCAATTCCTGTTTCTAGTAAGTTATCTGGTTCAGTTAAAATTAATTCTGCTTCTCCTCCATGAAACATTTGACGAAAAACCTTTTTAAATTCTACTCGAATATTTTCGAAGGTATGAAGAAATTTTTCTTTCATGATGTCATCCATTTCTTTCATGATTTCTAAAAGAGTCGTTTCGGCTTGTTTTAAATCTTCTTTTTGATGGTTTAAAAAATCATATCTTTCTTTTACTTGTTTATATTCTTCAATTGCATCAATGTTGACATAGCCGATTGCTTTTACTTCATTTTTTAATTCTTTTACCTTTTCTCGAGCAAGAGATTCATCTATTTCTAGTTTATATTTATTTGTTGCTGCTTCATAAGTTAGGTTGTATTCTTCTCCTAAAGAAATTAAAAGATTATCTAGTTTAATGTTCATGGTATTTCTTTTTATTTCTAGTTGATTTAAAACTTTTTCTTTTTCTTTGATATTGCTGTTATCTTTTTTGGATAGAATTTCTATTTCATTGATATGATTTTCTAATTGATGTTTTTTTTCTAAGTCAATATCCATTTCTTTTTTGATATTATCTTTTGAAGCAATCGCGCTGTAATACATGTTTAACATATTTTCTAATTCTTGATCGCTGTTATTTTGAAAAATCGATTCTGTATTTTTGATTTCTGTTTGAATATTTTCTTTTTCTTCAGTGAGTTGAAGAAGATTTTCTTGTTTGTTATTTAGATTTTCTTTTAAGGAAGTTACTTCGTTTGTTTGATTTAATTTGGTTAAATTTTTTTGCTCTAAAAGGATGGAATGCTGTTTTAAAGAGGTTTGCAATTCTTTTTCTTTTTCAGTTAAGTTTTGTAATTCTAATTTGGTTACTTCTAGTTCATATTTTTCTTTTATGATATTATTTGCAGTTGTAGTACTTCCTCCTGTCATAGAACCGCCAATATTCATGACTTGGCCATCGAGTGTTACTATTTTATAGCGATTGAAAATACTTTTACTGATTTTAGTTGCGGTATCAAGATTCTTACAAATAATGATATTTCCTAAAAGATTAAAAATAATATTTTGATAAATTTGATCATATGTTACTAAATTGGCTGCGATATCGATAAAGCCTTCTTGTCCTTTTAATTTTTCATAAGTAAGGCTATCTATATTCCTCGGTTTAATTGTATCTAATGGTAAAAAGGTAGCTCTTCCTAGTTTATTTTCTTTAAGGTAGGAAATCATTCTTTTGGCATCTTCTGTTGTATCTACTACTAAATAATTCGCACTAGCACCTAATGATGTTGTAATTGCTGTGGTATAGAGATTTTCGATTTTTAGTAAGTTTCCTATAATATGATGTGCTCCTGATAATCTTGGATGATTCAAAATACTTTTAATTGAATTTGGAATCTGATTTCCATTTTCAATGCTTGTCTCTAAGTTCTCAATTTTATACTTTAATCGATTGATCTCTCGATCATTTTGTTCAACTTTTTCGTTGATTTTATTTTTTTCTTCTAACATTTTTAGATAGTCTTTTTCGGTTTTAGTGACATCTTCTGTTTTTAGTTTTAAAATATCTTGTAATTTAGCAATATTGTTTTTTTCTTCATTGATTTGTAATTCTATTTTTAATAAAAGTTCTTTTTGTTGTAATAATCTTTGTTCTTCTTTTGTTTCCTCTTTTTCACTATATTGCTTTTTCATTTTTAAAAGACGGATATCGCCGTTGATTTTTTCAATACTTTTGGTAATTTCTATTAAAGTATTTTGTGATTTATTTATCTTTTCTTCAAGCATTTTAATTTCACTTTTTTTAGTGAGAAGATCAATATCATAACTAGAATGTGTATTAGATAAACTTACAATTTCATCCTTTAAGTGATTTACCTTTTCTTCAATATATTTTGTTTCTTGATTTAATTTAGTGATATCAGAAGTCATTAGAGAAATATTTAAGTTAGCTAATACATCTTTCACTTCTAAATATCTTGTTGCATCTTTACTTTGTTTTTCTAAGGGTGTTAAATTATTCTCTAATTCATACAGGATATCATTTACTCGATTCAAGTTTAAATTTGTTCGTTCTAATTTTTTTACAGCTTCTTCTTTTCTTTTTTTGTATTTCATTACTCCAGCGGCACTTTCAAATACGGCTCTTCTATCTCCTGGTTTGGTGGAGAGGATTTCATCAATTTTTCCTTGCGATATAATGTTAAAACTTTCTTTGTCAGCACCTGTATCCACTAGGAGATTAGTAATATCTTTTAGACGACATTTTTCATTATTTAAGTAGTATTCGTTCTCTCCACTTCGATACATTACTCTTCTTACTGAGACTTCTGTGTATTGAATTGGAAGATAGAAATCACTGTTATCAAATGTTAGGGTTACCGAGGCACTATTTAGTGGTTTTCTACTTTTACTTCCGGAAAAAATAACATCGGTTGATGTATCCCCTCTTAATGATTTTATGGATTGTTCTCCTAAAACCCATCGAACAGCATCTACGATATTTGATTTTCCACTTCCATTTGGTCCGACAATTCCGTTGATATTTTTTTCAAAATTTATTTCTATTTTGTCTGCAAAAGACTTAAAACCATAAGCCTTGATACTTTTTAAATACATCTTTATCACTCTCTTACATCTTGTTTTAGTATATCTTATTTTTTTTTGTTTTACAAGTTAGTTACTTTCAAGTAAATAATATAAATAAATAGTAAAAAAATAATACCGATCATATTATCAATAATGTGGTTGGTATTATTTAATTGTTATTATTTTTGCCTTTTTCTGATGAAATTTGTATTGACTTGGCAATCATTTTTTTCTTCCTTAATTATTTCTTTTAATAAATTTCTTATTTCTGGATCTTCCATGGATTTTATGATTAGTTTTTTTAATTTTTGTAAATTTTCTATTTCATCTTTCTCCTTAAGGGCACTTTTTTCTCCTAGTTGTAAGGATTTTTCTTGTTGTTGAAATAGTTCATATTTTAGTTTTTCATTCATCCAACGATAGAGAAATGATTTTTGAAATTCATCATAACGTCCCCATTCTACAGCTGAGAAAATTATCTTTTCACATAAAAGTGTCTTTTCGTTGAGAATGAACCATTTGACTGGTTCTACTTCAATCCATAGAATAGATTTTCTTACTGATTGTGGCCAATTATTTGTAAAAAGGGTTTGAACCATTTCTTCTAGATTTGAAGAAATTTCTAATCTTATAAACTTTCTATTTTTAAATTGATATTCTTCTTTTAAACTTTCGTCATCATACAAAACATAACTGTAAGAGTTACCGGTAGTTATTAAATCTTCGTCTTGATAATGGTCTTCTAATTCTTGCTGAAGTTCGTAGGAAGCAATATCTTGAGGATAATTTCCAAGCTCTATTGTCATTTCATTAGCGTCTATTTTGAGATTAGGATTTCTTAAAAAACTACAAAGTTCGTCAAAAATAATGATTGGGCGTCCACCAATTTTGTTACAATTTGGGTGAATTAGGGATAAATTATTTGTATCACCAACAGTTACTACGGATCTCCTTAATTCATAAGAAGCAAAACCAGTCGATTTTGTCCAATAATGTCCGAATATTTTTTGATCATGTTTAGAATAATCCGTTCTTTCTAGAAGAGCGAAAGGCGTTGCAACAGCACTCATGCCTATTTTACTATTTAATAGTTTACTCGCTTGATCTGAAGTTAATAAATCAAAGGAAAATACTGGCGTACCAAGATTAAAAAGTATATTATTATTTCTGTTTATTTGATAATCAAGTGACTCACTTTCTTTTAGTACCTTACTTTTTTTATCTATTTTCTCTTTTTCTGTGTCTAATCCTAATAAGTCTTTCTTAAAAAATCCGTTAATAAATTTTTCAATTGGTGTATTGGTAAAATCACCATAGTAATTTATTGTTGAAAATTCTAAACCGGAATAAATGATTTTTTTACTCAAAAATATTTTTTTATCTTTATTTTTTAACCATTTGACTGGTTCTATTTCAATCCATGTATTGTCCCCATTTTGATAACTTTCTCCGTTAGAAAGAGTAATTTTATTAATTTCTGAAAATAAGTTAACTGTTGCTCTAATATACTTTTTAGTCTCGTATTCATAAACGCAATATTGGGTATTTGAAAATGTATAGGTCTTTTTTATTTTTTGAAGAAGCTGATTTTGGAATAGGTATTCCAATTCTTGTTGTAGTTGCTTTGAAGCAGTATTTTGAGGATAGTGTCCATAT
Organism: uncultured Bacilli bacterium; assembly: GCA_934167785.1. The sequence goes on along the minus strand of CAKPLX010000001.1, from coordinate 56,434 downwards.
TCTGTTTCAATAGCATCAGGATTAATAGAATTTTCTTCATAGAAATTATCTCCCTCTTCTAAGAGTAATGCTATTCGGCAACCGCATGAAGAAAAATTTCTTTCGGCTAAATGAAAATCTCCATCTTCATTGACGATATATATATTATTATCTTTATCGGCAGTTTGTGTCCAATAATAGCCTGTTCTGTCTTCTAAACGATTAGTTTTGGAGACAGAATAATTGTTAGATACATAACCTCCTGAAATGATTGCAAAATCTGTTATTGCTGCTTTTGCTCCTTTATTCTTAAAAATTTCTAGTTTTTGTTTGCCCCATAATTGTTCTTTTGTTAAAAAAGTAAACTTCATCATGATCCCCCTTTAACTGTCGCAAATTTTTTGATCAGAAAACTCGATTGAGCGTTATTATAACAGAGAATGAATTAAATTTCAAGCAGTGAAGTTTTTGCGCTTTCTAAGAAGAGCAAATATTTTTTAATTGAACAGCAACTTCTTTAGGAACAATTTTAGATAATTCTTCGATTGTTGCTTTTCCAATATTGGATATTGTATGATATTTCTTTAATAATTTATTTTTTCGTACCTCTCCTATTCCTGAAATATTATCTAAAATACTTGCTAGAGAGCCTTTACTTCTAATTTGTCGATGATAATTGATGGTGAAGTTATGTACTTCGTCTTGCATTTTTGTTAAAAGAAGAAATAAGCTACTTTTTTTATTAATAGGAATAATTTGAGGTGGATCCCCCCCAATTAATTCTGAAGTGCTATGTTTATCATTTTTCTTTAGTCCAACTATAGGAATATTTAAATTAAGAGAAGATAATACTTCTTTTGCCACATGTAACTGCCCTAGTCCTCCATCTACTATAATGAGATCTGGTTTTTCTAAATGCTCTTTTAAAACACGAAAATATCTTCTATAAATTACCTCTTTCATTGTTCCATAGTCGTCATTTACTTCTTGGCTAATTTTAAATTTGCGATACTCGTTTTTTGCTGGCTTTCCATCAATAAAAACAACCATTCCTGAAACATTAAAATTACCAAATAGATTAGAATTATCAAATAATTCAATTCTATTTGCACGTTGAATGTTTAAAATTTTGGCTAGTTCGTTAATTGCTCCAATTGTTTTTTGGTCATCTCTTTCTATTAAGGTTAATTGTTCATTTAAGTAATTTTTGGCATTTTCATTTGCTAATTCCAACATTTTTTTCTTTTTTCCTTTTTGAGGAGTAATCATTTTTAATTGAAATGCTTCTTCTAATATTTCTTTATTTACTATTTCGGGAACAATTACTTCATGGGGGCGAATTTTGTGCCTATCGTAAAACTTTGAGATATATGTCATTAATTCTTCTTCTACTGTGTCTATCATCGGATAAAGATTATATTTGTTATCTAATAATTTTCCCCCTCTAATGAAAAGAAGATGAATGGAAAGATATCCATTTTTAGTATAATATCCAATAATATCTCTATCGTAATTATCGTCTGATTCTACTTTTTGTTTTTCTAATGTGATAGAGATATAATCTAGTAATTCTTTATATTCTTTCGCTTTTTCGAATTGCAATTTTTCTGCTGATTCTTCCATTTTATTTTTTAATTTATCTGTGATTAGTTTATGATTCCCGTTTAGAAAAGAAATAATTTCATTTTTCATTTGATTAATTTGATTTCTATCGATATTTTTTTCGCAGTAACCTAAACATTCTCCTATATGATAGTATAAACAGACTTTTTTTTGTTCATTATGACATTTTTTTAGAGGATAAATTCGATTAATCATGTCTACAACTTTTCTTGCCGCTGTAACATTAGGAAATGGGCCAAATAGTTTGGTATTTTTTTTCTTCTTAATATTAGGGTTCCTTACAATTTGAAGTCGAAATATACTTTCGTTTGTTATTTCAATGTAAGGATATGTTTTATCATCTCTTAGGAGAATATTATATTTAGGATCATATTTTTTTATTAAATTAATTTCTAATAATAATGCTTCTAATTCTGAAGAGGTTAAAATATATTCAAAATCAACAATATCTCTTACTAACATTGCTGTTTTTCCCGTATGGCTTGATTTGAAGTAAGAAGTCAAACGATTTTTTAGATTTTTTGATTTTCCTACATAGATAATGATTCCATCTTTGTTTTTCATGAGGTAACATCCCGGATGATGAGGTACTAATTTTAACTTTTCGTCAATCATTTGTTTCCCTCCAAATTTCATACCAATCTTTTAATTTTTGGATTCCTATGCCTTTTATTTCTTTAATAAAACTCCAAGTAAGAGAAAAACTTTCTTTCATATCGTTTAATCCCTCTTTGGCACTTTGACAAGTACTTTGATTATTATTACATACTTTAGTAGATAAATCTAAATAAGTGGTAATTACTTTTGTTTTGATATTGGAATATGTTTTTGTAGAGGTATCTTTAATTTTTTCTTTATAGTCTGGAAATTTAGATTCAATTTTTTGGTCAATAGTGTATGCTAATTTTAATACTTTCAATTTTGCTTCATTACTTAATTCTTTAAAAGTTTTATTTTGAATTGTTCCTTCATAGAAAAGAAAATCTACTAGTGTAACAAATTTTGTTTTTATACTATTGGTAATATTTGAACTATTTTCTATCTCTGTATTTAATTCCTCGGCGTATTGAATAACATTTTGATCACTATTACTTTCTTCTTGATTATTTTCTTCGGTAGTTGTTTTGGAAGGGGTTATGGAATTGTTTTGATCGTTTTTTGTGGATGCACTTTCTTCTTGTGATTTTGTATCTTCAATTTGAAAATCAATTTGTTCATTTCTTTTTTTTAAATTACTAATTTCTCCAGTTATGGGATTTGTATTTTTTTGATTTTTTATATCAAAAGTAATTTGATCTCCTGTTTCATAATTTTCTTTTGCAAAAAGAGAATATTCTTGATTATTTTCATCTTTAGCAATGATATAATTTTCTCCAACGTAGGATATAGTGGCGTTGACTACTTTTGAAGTGTCTTTCTTATGGTATAACAGGATACATAGTATTATTAATATGAGAATTAAAATGAGCATCGTATATTTATATATTTTATCATTTTTCATTTTTGGAATCTCCTTTTTTCATATATTATAACAAAAAAAGTATTTCTTGGAAAGTCGTCCTTTTTTAAAAAAAATATTTTTTTTAAATTTTTGCTTGACAAATAATAAGAAATTTATTAGTATATAAATCACCAATTCAAATTTTGTATGAATTGGTGCTAGTATCACACTAGCCAACCCTTTTTATTCTTTTTGGGAGACTGTCCTCAGGGGAACAGTCTCTTTGTTTTTTTAAATAAAACACAAGCAAAATATTCATAAAGAAAAATTGCTCATGTTTTATTTTTTTTAGGTTTTCTACTATTTTTTTATTAACGTTACTAATGGGAAGTGATGCTTTTTGTTTTCTTTTTTCTTGTTTTTGAATTTAGAATTTTGGGTTCGGCAAATTGAATAACATCACTAATGTTTTCGGTATAATTGACCATTCTTGTTTTTTCCTCGATTAGATTTTGATATTTAGGAAATCTAGAATCTAAGCAACTGATGATACCAACGTCTTTGCTGTCTCTAATTAATCTGCCGGCAGCTTGAGTAAATTTGACTAACATACTTGGGATATATACTTCGTTAAACTTTGCGGAATCAGTGGCATAAATACTAGCTTTATATTGGGAGATCGGGTCGACTACATCAAATGGTAAATGAGTAATGATTAAATTGCTTAAGGATTTTCCTTTAATATCAATTCCTTCCCAAAACGCACCTGTTGCAAATAAACATGAATTAACATCTTCTTGAAATATTTTTTTTACTTCTACTGTATTATTTTCGGTTTGCAATAAGAGTGGAAAATTATATTCATTTTGGGATAACCTTTCATAAATATCTTTCATACATTTTTTTGAAGTGAATAAAACTAGGGCTTTTCCTTCTGTTGCTCTTAACAATTGATCGATTTCGCAAGCCAAGTCTATAATATAACTTTTGTAGTTATTAGGGTTAGCTAATTTAGGATTACAATAAAATAAAGAATTTTTTTTGTAATTATATGGAGAAGGATAACTTGCTCCTTCTATAATTGTTTGATTAGTATCGCCTATTAAATCGATTCCTTTTCTAAAATATTGGTAACTATTTTTGTTATCTATCATTGTTCCGGAAGTGTAAATTACAGGAACTTTTTTGCTGAGTATTCCTTTAGTGATGTTTATGTTTGATTTTTTTGTGTAATGGAGAGTAATTTTATTTGTTTTATAAAAATCTACCCAATAAATATTTGTACTTTTATCTTGTTCATACATATCTTTAAAAAGAAAATAAATTTCATTTATTTTACTTGATTCTTTTGTTTGAAGAGTTGTGGTATATTTTTTTTCATAATTTTTCATTTCTTGTTTTAAGATTTTGATTTCTTCTATTATTTTTTTTAAAATTTCTTGTATTGTTTTTGTATAAGTGAAAGGAAGTCGATTGTAATCAGTGATTGATTGATCCAAATCATTATTTTTTTTGTTTTGGGAAAAATAATGACTTGCATTTTTTCTCATTGCAGAAAATAGTTGTTCAGCCGCTTGCTTTAATTGAGATGCATGTTTCCATGTAGTTGATTCGTCTGATTCTTCGATAGAATATAAGGTATTGTCTCTATAATAACTTGCCATTGAACTACAAACTTTATTAATGACCATTTTAATTTCGTCTAACTCTAATGATTTTTCTTGAATATTTCTCATATTTCCCTCTAGTTGATGTGCTTCGTCAAAGATAAACATATTTGCATTTTTCGCAAGTTCACCATCTTCAATTAAATCTTTAACAAAATTAGCATGGTTGGTGATAATTATGTTGCTTTTTGATAGTTTTTTTTGCTGAAGACGGTATAAACATTGTTTAGAATAACCGCAATTGCTACATTTTCCACGTGAACTAATTTTAATTTTTTCCCAAATATTATTGCTAAATTCCTTTAATTCTTCTTTATCACAAGAAGCCAACTTTCGCATTTCCTTTTCTAATTTCTCTAACTCTCTTCTTTCTTCTGAGGATGGACTTAATCGATATTCTAGGTCACTGATTTTTTTTAAACAAGCATAATTATTGATTCCTTTTGCAATTCCTGCCTCGATAGGAATATTTAACATTTTAGAAATTTTTTGAACATCTTTTAATAATTGTTGTTGTAAAGCGATTGTTGATGTTGAGATAACTACTTTTTTAAAACTAGTAATATTTTTTTTAGTATAGAAAATAGGAATAAGGTATCCATAGCTCTTCCCAATCCCTACTCCCGCTTCGATTAATAAAATTTGTTTTTCCCGGATTGCTTTCATAATATCTAGAGCATAATTTTGCTGTTCTTGTCGATAAGTAAATCCTTTCAGTTCAGGTTCTAGCTCCTTTTTTGATTTTTTTAATTTTTCAAAAAATAATTCTGTATTTTCTTCTGGTAATTGATATTCACTTTCTTTCCAAAAACTCATTATATTTTCCCCCTTTTTCTTAGAAAGAATTGTACCATAATTTTATTCTAGTGTCAATAACGATAAGTTAATTTTTTGCTCTTTCTATTTTTGGTTATAAAAGATAATTAGTTAATTTTTAGTTATTTTTTTGTAGCAAATTTTCTTTATTATTGACAGAAATTTTATTTGTTTTTATAATGAATATACGAAAGAAGGAAATTTATGAAAAAAGTAATATTAATCCAGTATGGAGAATTAACTACCAAAAAGCAAAATCGTAACTTATTTATTCAAACGTTATTAGAAAATATTCAAAAAAGTTTAAAAGATGAAGAGATTCACATTTTAAAAAATAGAGTTCGAATGTTTATTGAACCAAGTTCTGTTGAAAGAATCCCTTTTATTATTGAAAAATTAAAAAATGTTTTTGGAATTCATCGTATAGTTATTGCTTATCAAAGTAATAATAATATTGAGGAGTTGAAGGAAAATATTTTAGATGTTGTTCAAAGACAAAATTTTCAAACTTTCAAAGTAGAAACAAAAAGAAGTAATAAAAATTTTCCTATTAATAGTATGGAGTTTAGTCGAGAAATTGGTGGGTTGATTTTAAAAAAAATTCCGCATATTGCAGTTGATATTCATCATCCAGATTATACTTTAAAAATTGAAATTCGAGAAAATTTCTCTTATATCTATGGAGAAGAATTTGAAGGTGCTGGAGGATATCCGGTTGGTGTTGCTGGGAAAGGCATACTAATGTTATCTGGGGGAATTGATTCTCCTGTTGCAGGATATATGGCAATGAAGAGAGGAATTAAAATTGAATGTTTGTATTTTGAATCTCCTCCTCATACTTCTTCTTTAGCCAAAAAGAAAGTAAAGGATTTAGTTCAAAAACTTTCTCAATATCAACCTGATATTAAATTACATGTTATCAATTTTACCAAGATTCAGGAAAGTATTTATCAAAATATGAATCCTGATTATATGATTACCATTATGCGAAGAATGATGTATAGAATTTCTGAGGTGGTTATTCAAAAAACACATTCTTATGTTCTTGTTAATGGGGAATCAGTTGGACAAGTTGCTAGTCAGACTTTGCCTAGTATGTGTGTTATTAATCAGGTTACTAATATTCCTGTTATTCGTCCTGTTGCTTGTTTAGATAAATTGGAAATTATTGATATTGCTAAAAAAATAGGAACTTATGAAATTTCTATTTTGCCTTATGAAGATTGTTGTACAATATTCTTACCTAAACATCCAGTGATTCATCCTGTGTTGGAAAAATGTTTAGAAATGGAAAAGAAAATAGATTATTCCGTTTTAATTAATGAAGCTGTGGATCAAATGGAAACAATTTCTGTTCATTGTGGTGTTGCTGAAAAGAGATATGATTTTTAGAAAAAATTACCAATTGATTTAGGGTATGAAAAGTTTAAAAGTTCACAACCTATTAGTGTAGGAGGTGAACATAATGAACAGCCAAAATAATAATAAAATGGTAGTTCCAGGTGCAAAACAAGCAATCGAAAGAATGAAATATGAAATTGCTAATGAGTTTGGTGTTAACCTTGGACCAGATGCAACTGCTAGAGCTAACGGATCAGTTGGTGGTGAAATCACTAAGAGATTAGTTAAATTAGGAGAAAGTCATTTAAATGGATCTAATTATAATCAAACAAAATAAGGATTATTTATAAAAATAAAAAGAAGAAAAGTATTTTTTTGAATACTATTCTTCTTTTTTGTTCATGATAAATTTAGGTGATGATATGTATTCTCTTAATTGTTTAATTATTTATTCTGTTTTGGGCTTTTTGTTGGAAAGTACAATTTATAAGGTTAAAAAAAGTAAGCGTCATAGTGGAATTTGTTTTGGTCCATTTACTTATGTTTATGGTTTTGGCGTGTTAGGATTAAATTTACTTGATCAGTATTTTTTGCCTAGGATAAAAGGAAATCGCTTTTTTAAGGGAATAATTACTTTTTTTAGCTGTGCTTTTTTAATGAGTATAATTGAATGGCTGGGCGGTGTGATTTTATATGCTTTATTTCAAGTGAGATTGTGGGACTACTCAAAAAAGGCTTACAACATGGGACCATATGTTTGCTTGGAGTTGTCTTTTGTTTGGGGAATTCTTGGTTGCTTTTATTTATATTTTGTTAAGAAACATCTTGATCCTTTGATTTCGAAAATTCCTAAAAAGGTCACTTTAATTTTAACTTTTTTGGAGTTAGTTGATATTATTTTTGTATTCCTCGTAAAGTTCTTTTAATGGTTTTAGAAAATTATTGATTTTTTCTTCATATTCTTGCTTTTCCTCTTGGGATAAAGTTGTGTAATTTATCTCTTTAGCGTCGGTTTCTTCTAATAAATTCTTTTTTTCTTTTTTTAGAGTAATTATTAAGTCTTTGCTATCTGTCATTCCTTCTATTTCAATATCAGAATTTAGATGATAAATATAACTTTCCTGATTTTTATTGATATTAAAATGAATTGTGTACACTTTGTTGATCATTTGGTAAGTATAGTTGTACGTTTCTTTTGCTGGCTGTTCTTTTGAAAAAATACTGTATAAGTCATCGTTTTTATAAATCTTGATGGAAAAATCTTGACCTTTTTTGTTTAAAAGTAAACGGTAATTTTGATTGAAAACATCTTTATAAATAATTTTATGATTTTGATACTCTAGTAAGCTTCTTAAATGACTGGTTTCATTAGCAATGCTTAATTTGATAGAGATCAGTTGGTTAGTTAGTGCATTATTTTTCATGGTAACAATAATATTATATTTTTCTTTTAGGAGAGAACTTCCTAAGATTGTGTTGATATCTTTTTCAGTTAGGGTAAAATTTAATTCTACGATTGGAGTGGTTTGATTGAAGTAGATGGTTTTAAGGTATTTGGTTGTATTTAAATAAGTGGTTAGCCTTTGTCCTAGATTTATTCGATTTAAAGGTGTAGCTTTGGTAATTTGCTTTTTTTCGAGTGTAGAAAGTTCTATTGAATATTTATTGGGCATCAATTTTAAATATAAATTATTATTTTGGTTGGTTAATTTACAATTAAAAGTATTTTGATCGTTTAAGATGGAGATATCGTATTGGTTTTGGTCAAGTTGGATAGTTCCTTCATAATTTTTTTCCCAAGTTGTGTTTGAAAGCAAGTTTTGGGTATTATTTTTTATTGTTTCGAGGTTGTTTAGGATAAGATTTTTAGGAGATAGAATGGTATTGTAATAAATAAGGTAACTAACGGAAATTAAAAGTATTAAAAATAAAAGATAAATAATTACATATTTAGTGAATTTGCTGTGCTTGATCTCGGGATCTTTATATACTTTTTTTTCTTTTAGAATGTTATCATATTTTCCCATGTAAAACACCTCTTCCCTATTTTACTAAATTATATCATAAAACGAAAAAAAAGAATACTAGAAAATTTTTCTGTATTCTAAGTTTATTTTAACATTAATTTTAATGCTTCTTTAATTTGATCTTCTAATGATAAATCAGGATTTACTTTGGTTGCTACTTTTTTAACATCAGCTTGTTTATAACCTAAACCAAGTAAAACTTCTGTTAACTCATCACTGAAATCTTCTTTAGCAAATAGTCCCGTATTTACAGCATTTAATTTTCCTTTTAGGTCAAGAACCATTTGTTTAGCTACTTTATCTCCTATTTTAGGAAATTTTTTCAAATAATTTAAATTATTATTTTCTATAGCATCCGCAATGGAAGTAAATGTTCCTGTTGCAATAATTGGGAGAGCCATTTTAGGTCCCAATCCTTTTACAGAGATCAATTTTAAAAATAGTTCTTTTTGTTCTCTTGTTTGAAATCCATATAAAGTATATTCTTCTTCAGCTACTTTTGTATAAGTGTAAATGGTTGTTATTTCATTTAGGCGGTAAGAATATGGATTTGGGACATAAATTAAATAACCAATATCATTATTTTCTAAAATAATATTATTACTATCTATTTCTGTGATTTTTCCTTTGATGTATCCATACATATTATTTCATCTCCTTTAATTTTTTATTGGTCATTTTTTTAACGATATCAGATTCGATCGTTAAATTCATTTTTTGATGCTTTACTTCAAGAGAAACAGCATCTTTTAACATAATGTTTAGTAATTCTTGGTAAGAAATATTTCTTGCTTCCCATAAGTGATGGGCAAAGCACCAAGGAATATTATTGATTTCATCGACATATAGTTTTTTGTTTTTGGTATCATATAAAAAGTCAATTCTTGCAGTTCCTCGCATATTTAACATTTTAAAAACAGCTAGAGCGTATGTTTCAATTTCTTTTCTTAATTTTTCTGAGATTACCGCAGGACAAGTTCTTTTGATACTTGAATCTTTTAAATCGTCTCCTGTTAAAAATTTGTCTTGATATTCAATAATGTCTTTGCTGGTTTTGATTTCTTCAATTTCACTTGTAATATTGCCATTTGGTGTTAATAATACAGAACAATTATATTCTATTACTTCTTCGATTTTCTCTTCAATAATTACTTTACTATCAAATTGGAATGCTCTTTCAATCGTGGAGTCAATTTCTTCTTTTTGTGTAATTAATTCCACACCAATACTACTTCCGAGGGTAGCTGGTTTGATGATCAATGGATATTGTAATTCATCAATTTGTTTAAATAATTCTTCTTTTTTATTGCGATAGAATCGTTCTCCAAACCAAACAAATTTTGTTACAGGAATATTACTAGCCATTAGCGCTTGTTTCATGAATACTTTATCTTGGGCTATGGCAGAAGAATAAATGTTACTGCCTACATATGGAATTCCTATTAAGTTTAAATATCCTTGAATAGAACCATCTTCGATATTTGCTCCATGAACTATAGGAAAAGCTAAGTGAAGTTCCCCTATTTCTCTTTTTATTCCTTTTGCATTTTGGAGAATATATCTTCCTTCTTTATTGACTAAATTTACTTTTTGGGCATATCTTTTGATTAAGTCAAAGTCTTTAAAAGTGTCTATAAATTTTAAGCAACCTCCTGTATACCAAGCTAGATCTTTGGTAATATAAATGGGAATTACCTCATATTTTTCTTTATCAATATGTTCCATGGCTTGGATTGCGGTTATAATGGAAACTTCATGTTCTACACTTTTTCCACCAAAGATTACACCTACATTTAATTTCATTTTATCACCTACTTTTATTTATTATAATATAAATTTTTATTTAGGAAAAGTCATTTTACGCACCTTTACAGTTATTTGTAAAAAAGATGTTTTATTTAATAACTGAAAGTTAATTAATGACTATACAAACGAGAAAAGAGTTGCTATAATAAAAAAAAGAGGGAGGAATGTTTATGCATATTATTGCTTTATCTGAATTGCAATTTCATAATTATTCTAACTTACATAGTAAAAAAAATTATAAACAAAGTGTAGAATATGCAAAGTTAAAAGAAAGTAATGGGTATACTCCACTTTATTTGGGACTTGTTGATTCTGGTAATAATGTTCATGCAGCTACTTTAATTTTAGAAAAAAAGATTAATAATAAATATCGCTATGGATATGTTCCTAATGGATATTTAATTGATTTTTATCATTTAGATTTAGTAAAGACTTTTACTATTGAATTAAAAAGTTATTTAAAAAAGTTAAATTATGTTTATATTCGTGTTAATCCTTACATTAATTATCAAGTGTATGATAGTGATTTTATTTTAAAAGAAAATAACAGTGGGATTATTAAGGAATTAGAAAATTTAGAATATAATTTTATTTCTAATACTTCTAAATATAAAATGGTATTAAAAGCAACTGATATTCGTTCTACTTATCAAAATTTTAAAAGAAGTCTACGAAGAAATATTAATAATTGTTTGAAAAAGGGAATTACGGTTTATCAAGGTGGAAGACAAGATCAGCAGGATTTTTTAAATTTAGTTGGTAATCAAGAACGTTATCAAAAAATTATAGAATTATTTCAACATCCGCAAAATTATTTTGAATTTTATTTAGCCAAAATAGATCCGGAAACCTATATTAATAATTATCGCTATTTGATTAAAAAAGAACAATTGAATAATGATCGATTAAACCAAAAATTGAAGGACCCAAGAATCAAGAAAACGAAAAATTTGGTAGAAAGAAAAATGACGTCTGATCATTTACTTACTACTTATAATAATGAGTTAATTAATGGGACAAATATTTTAAAGAAATATCCTTCAGGAGTTATTATTTCAGGAGTTGGTGTAATTAAAAATCAACGAGAAGTTATTTTTATTAAAGAATGCTATACCAATGAATTTAAGTATATTCGTAGTGTTCCTATGATTAAATGGGAAATTATGAAAAAAGCGATTATGGAAGGGTATCATCGTTTTGATTTGGGAAATATTGTTATTACTAAAAATCAAATTACAAAGACTGGCTATAATGGAAATATTATTGAGTATAGTAATAGCTTTGATTTAGTAATTAACGAGTTATTATATAAATTTAATGGTTTTGCTAAGAAAAGACCAAAATAAGGATATATCTAAAAGTATATCCTTATTTATTTTAAATAAAAAATATCAATATCGACGTCTCCTTGGATTCCTTCTATTTTTCCATTATTACAAAGTTGCCACATCCTATATTTTTCTTTTCCTTCACTAATGTTGGTGTAGTGTGCAATCCAATTTTGATATTCTTCTTGATACCAAACAGTTTCTAAATAATATTTACTAGAATATAGAAGAGTTTGGTAATTTTTATTTTCAATGGTTTGAAAAAAAGTATTGGCAATGTTGTTTAGGGTATGAAAACTAATATGGTATGTATAGTACTGATTAAAATTTTCCCAATCGAAAGCGATAGGCATAGTAATATTATAATTTGGAATTTTATTTAATAGCCATTCTGCTTGATTTTTAGCTTCTTTTTCATTAGTAGCATGGGAATAAAAATAAAGGCCTACTTTTAAATTGTTTTCAAGAGCACCTGTGATATTTGTAATAAAATTTGGATCCATTTCTATCTTGGCATTTTTTTTCGATTGCCCTCCTATTTTAATCATAACAAATTCGACTCCTTGTTCTTTGATTTTAGAGAAATCGATTTTTCCTTGCCATTTTGATAAATCTAAGCCAATTTGCGTGTTTTTGGTTTTATATTTTTGATACACATCTTTGAAATTTGTTTTTTCTTGTTCCCCTTTTTCTTCAGAAGATTCTTTTTGTTTGTCTATTACTTTTAAAGTAAAGTTTTTACTTGTAACATTGTTACTTTGATCAGTTGCTGTAATTGTTAGCGGGTATTTTCCTATTTTGTTGAGGTCATACTGCCCTTTTATTTGACAATTTACATGATCATCATAGTCATCGGCGCAAAAGATTTGATTTAATAAATTTTTGGTTTCTCCTTTTTCAACTATATAAGTACTATTTATTACTATTGTAGGAGGTGTTAAATCTCTTATTTCAATTGCAATATATTTATTTTCAATAAAGCCATAGTGATTGTAATAAGAAATTTGCACTTTACTTTTTCCTACTTTATTTGTGTCTACTAAAGGATTATTAATTAATTTTCCATTTATTTTTTCAATTAAATCTTTTATGTATACTTTTTGTCTGAATTGAAAGGTAAGATCTTTTTTAACTATTAAGTCTGATGTGTTAGTAAAATGTGTATAAAGAATTAAGATACAGAAAAGAAAAGTTATGATTAGAAAGAAAAATATTATTTTTTTTTGTTGGAATAACTTTGATTGCATTACTTCACCTCAACGATCTTTTATATTATATCATTAAATTTAGTTTTTATGAAAAAAATAATACTTATTTTGCTTTAAGCATTATTTTCTATTTTTTTTATATCTTCTAGCTTGGATGATGTATTTTAAAGAATAAATTATTAAGATTACTAAGATGATAATAATTCCATATAACACGGGATGATAAAATTTTAATTCTTTATTTAAGTAGACATCATAACTTGCTAATTCTTCTTTTTCGTAAGTAATTTTAATTGTTCCTAGTTTGCTTCCTTTTTTGATTTTATAATTAATTTCTTCTATTCCTGAATAAGTATATTTTATTCTGTTTTTTCTAATATCGTTTGATAGGTAAAGAGAAAGGTCATCAGTTGATGTGATATTGTATTCTTTCTCGTGTCCCCATTTGATAGGAATAGTTTTTATTTTTTGATCTTTTTTTAAAATGGTTTGATAGCTGTAGTTAGTGCTATAATAGTCATATATTTCTAGACTATCTTTGACTGCATTAGAACGACTTTTGGTGTTAGCACCTAGGGTGATTAGAAGATAATTTACATCATCAATTGTAGCGGTTGAAGCAAGACAAAGTCCAGCGCCATCTGTAAAGCCACTTTTGGCTCCAGTCATTTGGCTAACGTCTAATCCATAGGATCTTGAGTAGCCAATTAAAGTTGTTTTTACCGTTTTATTGATGGATTCTATTTTATATTCTCTAGCAGTGAATACTTCTTTAAAAGTTTTATTTTTAAGGCTGTATATTAATAATTTGGCCATATCTTTTGCACTAGAATAATTGTCTTTGCTGTCCATACCAACGGGATTGTCAAAATGTGTGTTTGTTAAATTTAACTGTTTGGCTTTTTCATTCATTAGTTCTACAAACTTAGTAATACTTCCACTAGTGGAAATTGCTAGGGCATTTACCGCATCAGCACCACTTGGTAACATGGAACCATATAATAGATCTTTTACTGTAGGAGTATCCCCTACTTTAAATCCTACTTGAGTATATTCTTCTATTCCTTTTAACATTTCTTTAGTTATTGTTACTTTTTCGTCTAAACTCTTTTCATTTTCAATTGCAACGATGGTAGTCATTATTTTGGTTAAACTAGCAATTTGAACTTTTTCATCATCTTTTAATTGATAAAGAACTTTTTCTTCGTTCATATTGTATAATATGACATTTTTAGAAGTGATATTAAATTCCTGGGCATAAACAATATGAATATTAAAGAATAAAATTAAGAGAAAAATGACTTTGAAAACAATGCTTTTTTGATTTTTAACTGTCATATGATATTTATCACGCTCCTTATTGTTAATAACTATTTTAACATAGATTTAAGAAGAAATTCAATCTTTTTTGATGTTTTTTCTAATTGCTGTTGCAATTTTTATTAATCTTTGTATAATGTTTAGAAGGAGGGTATAATATGAAAAAAAACATTTATTCAAGAATGGATCTTTTAAAGGAAAATGTAATCGTTGCAATATCTTTGCAAGGAGACTTAGCTTATGATCAGGCAAAGAAAATTTTTGAAAAGTCCATTACCTGCCAATTATTATATCAAGCAGAGGCAAATTTTTATCTATTAAATGATCAACAACTCTTGTTGTTATTTCAAAAAGAGAAAAAAATAAAAGAAGATTTAGATTTAAGTGTGCAATTAAAAAAAACAAATAATAAAATTGTAGATTCTATTTTGGAGGAAATTAAAAGAAATTTATTGCTAGAATCTCTTATTGAAAATTTATCTATAGATGAAATCTATGAACGTCATTTTTCTTTTTCTAAAAGGAAAGTTAAAAGGATTAAACGATAGTTTTTCTTTTAACTTCTTTTCTTTTTTCTTTTCTTTTGTTATAATAAAAAAGGTGAAGTAAATGAAAGATAGAAAAGAAAATATAATGAAAAGTGATTACTTTATAGAAAAGCGTTCTAAAAGTATTTTTGATCAAATTGAAGATAAAATGTGGAAGTCCCTTATAACTTTGGGGTTAATTGCTCTACTCTTCCTTTGGGGGATTGTTCCTATTGTTGTTGTTTATTTGATGGGCGGAAATTACCAAACTATCAGTTCTAATCAAAAAGTAATATTGTCATTAATCAATGATATTTTATTGGTTTTTATTTTGCTTTTGATTTATCGAAAAACGATTATTGCTGATGCAAAGGAATTTTTTAATCGAGATATTTTTAAACATCTATGGTGTTCTTTTCGCTATTGGGGAATTGGTTTAGTAATTATGGTTATTAGTAATTGGATTATTGCTATTTTTACCAATGGGACTTTAGCAGTGAATGAACAAGAGGTAAGAAAGCTGATTGATAGTTATCCTCTTTATATGGCTTTTCAATTGATTATTTATGCTCCCTTAACAGAAGAATTAATTTTTAGGAAAAGTATTAAAGATATTCAACTTCCCTCTTCTTTTTATGTTTTTTTATCTGGATTTATTTTTGGAGGAATGCATGTTGTTTCTTCTTTAGAAAGTGCAATAGATCTTTTATATCTTATTCCATATTGTAGTTTAGGGTTTGTTTTTGCGTATTTATATCAAAAAACAGATAATATTTTCTCGACGATTACAGCGCATGCTTTTCATAATGCTTTAGCTTTAATGACTTATTTATTGATGGTGATAAAATGAAAAAGATTCTTTATTTTATTTTAGGATTGTTGACTGTTTTTTTGGGAATTTTATTATATAGTCGTTTTATTGGAACTACGGGACTGGTTACTAATGAAATTCCTATTTCTAGTGATATTTATGAGAGTTATAAGGGATTAAAAATACTTCATTTTTCAGATTTACATTATAAGAAAGTAATTACTGAAAAAAGGGTTGAGGAATTGGTGGATGAGATTAATCGGAATAAACCAGATTTGGTTCTTTTTACTGGGGATTTGATTGATTCTGATTATAAAATTACTAACCAAGATATTAATTTTTTGGTAAAAGAATTGTCAAAAGTTAAGACAAAATATGGATTTTATGCAGTGATGGGCGATCAAGATTATTCTGATTTGGATGTGGTTAAAAATATTTATCTTCAAAGTAATGTGACTCTTTTAAGGGATGAAGTTACTTATATTTACAATGAAAATAATGATCAAATTGCTTTGATTGGATTAAATAGTTATTTAAAAGGAACGAATATTTCAGAGACAACTTTAAAAGTTAAGAAAGATGTTAGTTATCAGATTGCAATGGTTCATGAACCGGATGCGATTTACGATATTTTTAAGCAAGATAAGCAAATTCAGTTTGTTGTAGCGGGGCATTCTATTGGTGGCTCTATTAGACTTCCTTTGATTCAAAAACTGCTTCTTCCAAAAGGAGCAAAAGAGTACCGTGCTAAAGATTTTAAGGGACGAAATGTTTATGTTTCTAATGGAATTGGTGTGAATTCTGTTAATTTTCGATTATGGAATTGTCCTTCTATTAATTTGTATCGATTTTCGTAAAATACTGATATTGTTTTTTCTAGATAAAAATAGAAAGATCATGTCGTATTTTTTCTTTTATCTCATATACTGGTATTGTTAAAGAAAGGAGTTTTTTATGAATCATAGTGCATATTATCCTAATCCAAATTACCAACCCCAAACAACGAATAATATGAATTCTTCTAGTGTTCCTACATATGATCAAACTCAACTACCTAATGCTATGTATCCTACCAGTGGAACTTTAGATGAACAGTCTTATATTGAAAATATTTTACGATTAAATCGCGGAAAGAAAGCTAGATTTCATGTTACTGTTCCCGGATCTGTGGAATGGCAAGATCGCGTTTTTGAGGGAATTATTGAACAATCTGGAAAAGATCATTTGATTGTATCTAATCCTAATACAGGAGAATGGTATCTTATTTTGATGATTTATTTAGATTTTGTTACATTTGAAGAGCCAATAAATTACAAAAAAGAATTTTATTTACCACAAAATTAAGATAATCTAATTCAATTTACACATTTACAAATAGACTAGTTTTTTGCTATAATGTTTGTTAGGAAGTGATAAGTTTGGATTCATTGATGTTAGTTTTATTAGGAATGATTTTAGTTATTTGCATTATCATTGGAATTTATACTACTCTTTATAATAAATTACAAGATTATATTATTCGTATTAATACTGTAGAGGCAAATATTGATAATACTCTAAGAAATAAGTACGATACCATTAATAAATGTGTTTCTTTAATTAAGGGTAATGATAAAATTGATGAAGAAAAAGATAAAAAAATGTTTGAAGAAATTGTTCGATTACGAACGAAAAAAATTTCTAATTTTGATTTGGATAGAAAATTAATTGAAGCAGAAAATAATTTTGTTACTTTAAAAGAAAAATATAAAGATTTAAATGAAAATGAAGAAATGAGAGGAATTACTAAAAAATTAGAAGAACTTGATGAGACATTAGTGGTTAATCAAGAATATTATAACCGAAATATCGCTGAATATAATAAACTAGTGAAATTATTTCCAACTAATATTGTAGCAAAAATTTGTAAGTACGAGGAAAAATTGTTTTTTGATAGAAAAGATATGTCAGATGATGACTTTAATGATTTTAAATTATAAGAGTACTTAACTACTCTTTTTCATTTTTTATAATGAATCAATAGAAATGGGGAATTGATATGAAGCTTAAAAATTTGTTAAAAGGAATAGATTATTCTTTAATTCAAGGAAATATGGAAATGGATATTGAAGATATTTGCTATGATTCTAGGAAGGTAAAACAGAATGAGGCTTTTGTTTGTTTGGTTGGTATTGATAGTGATGGACATGATTATGTGGAGGATGTTATTCGAAGAGGATGTCGTTGTCTTATTACTTGTCGATCTATAGAGATAGATGAAGATGTTACAATTGTTCAACTTCAAGATACTAGAACAATGCTTTCTTACTTAAGTGCAAATCTATTTCAACATCCATCGGATAAATTAATTAAAATTGCCGTTACGGGGACGAAGGGGAAAACCTCGGTTTCTTGGATGATTAAAAATATTTTAGAAAAAAATCAGGAAAAAGTTGGTGTAATTGGAACTTTAGGGACAGTGATCGATGGTGTTTTGTATTCTCATAAGAATACTACTCCGGAGTCTTATCTTATTCAAAAATATATGGCAGAAATGGTTCGTACACATACTAAATACTTAGTTATGGAAGTTTCAAGTCAGGCGCTTCGGGTAGGAAGAGTTAATAATATTATTTTTGATTACGCTATATTTACTAACCTTTCTATTGATCATATTGGACCAAGAGAACACCCAACTTATGAGGATTATAAAGAATCTAAAGCAAAATTATTTCAGCAATGTCGGGTAGGAATTTTAAACTGTGATGATTTGGAATATAAAAGTATTATTAAAGACTGTTCTTGTCAAATTTATACTTTTGGAACAAAGAAAAGTGATTTAATGATTCAAGAAATTTTGCCGGTTCACTCCCCTACTTTTTTGGGTACAAAATTTAGTTTACAAGGTGAAGTAAATGCTACTTTTCAGGTTGCCGCACCAGGAAATTTTTCAGCTTACAATGCTACTGCTGCAGTATTTGTAACAAAATTAATAAATGTTCCCTTAGAAAAAATAAAAGAAGGACTTATGGAGTTCAAAGTTCCTGGTCGCTGTGAAATTTTTAATATTCATGATAAATTTAAGGTTGTGATTGATTTCGCTCATAATAAAATTAGTATGGAAAGTATTATTCAAACAATGAAATCTTATCATCCTAATCGTATTATTACCGTATTTGGTTGTGGTGGAGGAAGAAGTACTGAAAGAAGAATTGAGTTAGGTGTTGTAGCTGGCCGCGATTCTGACTTATCTATCGTGACGATGGATAATCCTAGAAATGATTCTTTAGAAGAGATTAATCAGGATATTGTGCAAGGGATTACATCGGTTTCTGGGAAATATTTGGTTATTCCTGATCGAAAAGAAGCTATTCTTTTTGCTCTAGAAAATGCTTTAGAAAATGATATTATTTTACTTTTAGGAAAAGGACATGAGACTTATCAAGAAATAAAGGGTGAAAGAATAGAGTTTGATGAAAAGAAAATTATTCAGGAATATATGGAGACTATCCATGAATAAGATGAATTACTTGACTTATCAGAGCAGATTGAATGCTTTGATGAAAGACGAAAAATTACAACAGTTAGGAATTAAGAAAGCTGTTCTTGCCTCTACAAAATACTTATATGATATTGATTATCTTACTGTTGGATACGGGAAATATGATATTTTTCTGGTTGGAGGTACTCATGGCAGTGAGATTATTGGTCCTGATTTTCTTTTAGAACTTATTCGAAGTCTTCCTTCTTTAAAAGGGTTTGATCCTAATCTTTATACTTTAAAAATACTTCCATTGCAAAATCCTGAGGGATATGACATTACAACTAATACTTTAAAAAATATTTCTTTAGAAGAATTTCCAAAGAAGTCTTATGAATATTATCTTCGTTATCGAACAGATATGATTATTCATACTTCTCTTCTTGCTTTCGCAGATCTTTTCTCAACTCTAGAGCAGACGACTAGTGAGAATTTATTAAAACAAATAAAATCTTTTGTTCGAAGTAATTCAAAATGGGCTTGTTTAAGTCAAGATAGAGTTTTTCCTAAGATTGAGATTTTTAATCATGACATTCAAAAAATTACAAAATGTTCTACTTTTTTAGAACTTTATTTGGAAATAGTTAAAGTAATTGAACAAACGAAAGAAAAAATTTCTCTTCAAACTATTCATGACGAAATGCTTATCTTTTTTCTTCAACAATTAAAAGAAAATCTTTTTCAATTGTTTCAGAAAAAAACTATTTTTTTCCCTAAAAGACTTTCTCAAGAAATGTTTCGTGATAGTTTGATTGAAGGATTGTATAGTAAAAACTTAGAACAAAATGTGAGAGAGATGTTTCAGTTTTATCAACATCCATTAGGAAGTCAGATACAAATGGACGCTAATGGAAGTGGTGTTAATTTAAATGCTAATACGCCTTTTAATCCAGGGTTCTCTACTTATTCAAAAAAAGATATTATTTATGGACCTAATCCAAAGGGAAATATTCGAAAATATGTTCCTGGACCAATTGGGATGGCTAGTGCTAAAGAAGAAGTTTTTTTATTGGAAAAAGAAAATATGGTGTTAGAAAATTTAATTCAAGATTCTATTCAAAAAAATCGATATCTGATGACACTACTCTACCATGCTTCAGGGGGAATGATTTATTATCAACCTTATGAAGGATTGATGGATGAAAAAAAATATTTATCTTTTTTAAAGTATAATTATGAACTTGCTTTCTTTTACAATCAAAAAACTTCTTATCAAATATTAGAATGTAGTGATAAGTCGGGATATGGGGATTATTTAAGAAGAACTTATCCGGGAGTACTTATGATTGAATTATCTAAAATGGGAGGAAATCCTATTGGTCCTTATGGAGATGTTAACAATATTGCCAAAGTTTTTTCTGATAATATTCAAGCAGTTGACAGCGTAATGTTAAATTCCAAAATAAAAATGAAAAAACAAAGGAAAGAATGGTGATGTTATGCCAAGTTCTGTTACTCATGCTTATTTTGCAGAAGAAGTTTATCGAAAACTCTCTCCTTTTTGTCAGTCGTTAATAAAAAGTGAGGGTAAAGCTTATCGATTATTTGCTCAGGGTTCTGATCCTTTTATGTTTTATCATCTTTTTGTTGGAAAAGGTGCTAAAATGGGAAAAAAACTTCAGCATCAAATGCATACAGAAAAAACGCGAGATTTTTTTGTTGAAGTTATTCGATGTATTCATCAAAACCATTTAGATTCCAATGCAGAAGTGATGGCTTATTTATATGGCTATATTTGTCATTATTACTTAGATTTACTTGTTCATCCTTTTATTAATTATCAATCCGGAAAATTAATTAAGGAAGATAAAAGTACGTATTGTTATAATACACTTCATCAGAAAATTGAATATCGAATTGATTCTTATATTATAAAAAATAAATTAAAAAAGGATCCTAAAAAATTTAAGGTTCATCATTATCTTTTTGGTGTAGAAAAATTTAGTCAACCATTAAAAATGGTTATTCAGAAGTCGATTGGAAAGGTTTATCATGTAAAGGATAGTGATATGATTTATTGGAAGTCTGTTTGTAATATGAAACATTTCTTTCATCTTATTAACTATGATTCTAGTGGAATAAAAAGAAAGGTGTATCAAACTATAGATTTCCTTACTCCAAAGTGGTGGATTCGATTGGAAGAATTATCTTATCATACAAATGATTATGGAGAGGAATATTTAAATTTAGAACATGAAAAATGGTGCTTTCCTTGGGATAATTCTCAAATTTTTACAACGTCTTTTTTTGATTTATTTGATGAAGCTTTAGAAAAAACGGTTTATACGATTCAAGAAGTTACAAAAATTTTGGAAGAAAAAAGGCTTGATATGAAAAAATTAAATGCTTTATTTTTAGATTTATCTTATGTTACCGGATTGCCTTGTCAAAAGAAAGTAATGAATCAGTATTTTAAGGAAGTGAAGAAATGAACGTTAGAAAAATTGAAGAAAAAGATTTAGAAAAAGCATACCAAATTTATGAACGCTGTTTTCAAGTAAAAATAAAACGACATCATTTGGAAAGGAAGACCACTTTATTGGGTTTATTTTTAGAGGAAGAATTAATAGGAATCGCGCAAATTGATTTTATTTATAATCTATTTGAGGATACGGTTATTGCCTATATCAATAGCTTAGGGGTTGATCCTGATTATCAAAATAGAGGCTATGGCGATTTTTTCTTAAAACAAATTATTTTCTATTCTAAAAAATGTGGAGCAAATAAAATTCAATTGACTTCAAATAAAAATAGAGTTTGTGCCCATCATTTATACTTAAAAAATGATTTTTGTATTGTGGATACAATCTTTTTTAAAAAAGAAATTTAAAAAGGGATTACTGTAATTTAAAGTAAATCCCTTTTTTGATTAATTTGTTTGAAGATTCATAGTCCATTGGATAATATCCTTCTTTTAATAATCTTTCTATTACTAATAAGTTATAGTTACAAGCGAAAAGAAAATTAATAATTAATATCATTATCCCACATAGTAACAGTAACAAAAGTGTTGGTATTGGTGCTAGAATAATTAAAAGAATGCAAACGGATAATTGTAGAGAAAACATGATCCCAAAAAACTTCATATCTCCTTTTTTAAAAGGATACATAAATCCTAAATAAAGAATCGATTTTGCAAAACCATAATCACACTCTACACAGGGTCTTACATCATCGTATTTTAGATATACTTTTTCCATATATACCACCCTATTTTATTTTTATTACATATATGATTATAACTTATATTCAAAAAAAAAGAAAGTATTTTGTTAAATATTTTCTTTATTTAATGACTGATACAAAGTTTGTGGATGAAGCATTATTGGAAGCAAAACCTTTATATTGTTCACTTAAATCTACTAATTTCTTTAATTTATTGGTTTTATTTTGAATGTTATTAGCGTAATTTACTAAAGTAGTTATGCCCTCTTTATTATAAGTAGAAATTCCTGATTTTAAGGAAGTGGTTCCTGATACTAAGGAAGAGGTTCCATCAACTAAAGAAGTGGATCCTTGATATAAGGCTGTAATCCCTTCCGTGATTTGGCTACTACTAGAGTACAATGTGTTAGAGCCTTTTTCTAATTCCACAAGTCCCATTCTTAAATGACTTAATTGATCTTTTATCGAAGACGCTGTTGTGGTTAGTGTAGTTGTTGTTGTATCTATTGCTTCGTTATTCATAGAAAGTAAATAAATTAAACTACTATTTCCTTCGTAAGTTCTTTTTAGTGTGATTAAATTTTGTTTTGTTGCTTCATCTAATGGTAAATTCATGATGTCATCTTCAGTTAGGGTATTTAACTGATAAGTTGTGTATTGTTCTTTTAAAGTACTGTTTGTTGCTGTTAGTTTTTGAATGGCTTCAGTATTTTTTTCTTTTAAAATACTTAATTTACTTAATGATTCTTTTAAGGAATCTTCTGATAAGGAAGAAGAAGAGGCATCAATAGCATTAATGATTTGATTTACGCCTTGGTTTAAATCATAAGTTCCTTTAGTTAATTCTTGCATGTAAGTTTTAACCAAGTTTAAATTTTCGTTGATTTCTTTAGTTCCACTTAATAATTTGATTGCACCACTTTCTAGTTCGTTGGCACCATTTTCTATGGTATCCATATTTATTTTTAATAAATTTACTTTATCATAAACATTATCTAATTTTTTAAATACTTCTAAATCGTTTTTCTCGATTAATTTAGGTGTTGCTACAGTATAGATGGTTGGTTGTTTATATTTTTTGGTATCAAAAGTAATGGTTATTGTATTCATTTTTTTGAAATTTTCTAAATTAGTACTTTCATATAGTCCTGGGGTAGCAATTCCTACTAACATAAATTTACTTCCACTGTTTACTACTTTACCATTAGTGATTGTAATATTAGAAGCATTTTTGTCGAGCATAGCTCCTAAAGTGACTACAAATGGAGTATAAAGTGTTTCTCCTTCTATTTCATGTGAATCAAGATTTTTTAACGTGACTTCTATTTTTACGTTTCCTGATTTACCAATTAAGTCTTTATTTGTTATTTCTTTATTATCTAAATAATATTTAACGTTGGTTTCTATAGGAAGTTCTTTTTCAAATTCACCTTGATAAAAAATATCTTTTCCTTGAGACATCCAAGTTAATTTATTATCGTTTAAGGTAAACTTTTCCTTTCCATTAATATTTAAGATTTTCTTTAATTCAGTAGTATCTTCTATATTTGTATTTTCTAGTCCACTTAAATGACTTGTTACAACGGTTTTGAATCTTGTTCCATCTACATTTAAATTAGAATAGATCGATTCTTCTTTTTCTAAAGCAAAAACATTAAATGGTGTTGCAATAATGCTAAGAGCAACAATGCTCGTTACTAATTTTTTCTTCATTATATTTCCTCCTTCATATTTTTGGTCGTTTTTATGATTAATCGATCAAAGATTAGTAATAGAGATGGTAAAATTAAGATTACCACTAACATACTGATGATTGATCCTCTTGATAAAAGTTTACAAATTGAACCAATTAAATCTATTTTTGAATATACCCCTACTCCTATTGTTGCTGCAAAGAAACATAAAGCACTAACAATAATTGATGGGACTGTAAATTGTAATGTTTCTCTCATTGCTTGGTATTTATCTTTATTCAATTTTCTTACACTTAAGTATTTTGATGACATTAAAATAGCATAGTCAATGGTTGCACCTAATTGAATGGTTCCTATAATAATGGATGCAATAAATGGTAAGGAAGTATTGCTATAGAATGCTATGCTCATATTAGCTAGAATAGCAAACTCAATGGCGCTAATTAGAATAACTGGTAAACTAATGGATTTTAAAACAAATAACATAATGATAAAGATTAGGCCAATGGAAACATAGTTTACATTCTTAAAATCGACATCACTAATTTCTGTTAAATCTTTCATTAAAGGTCCCTCACCTGCTACGATAGATGATTGATCATATTTTTTTACAATTGTGTTGACTTCATTGATTTGTTGATTTAATTCAGTCGTTGCAATATCATAGGTAGAATTTAGAAGTACTAACTGATATTTATCGCTTTCCATTAATTTGGTTAAGTCATCTGGAAGCATACTTATTGGAAGACCAAAATCTAGTGCACTCGTTGGACTTAATACTAAGTCAATTCCTTTTACTTCTTTTAATTTTTCTACTAATTCATTTTTATCTTGGGTATTTATATTTTTGTCTAAAAGAATAATTTCTGGAGAAACTATATTAAACTCTTCTTTTAAATTAGAGTTAGCGATACTAGATGCTAGCGTACTTGGTAAAGATTTATCTAGATTGTAATAAACTTTAACGTTATTGTTTCCATAAATTGCTGGGATTAGTAAAATAATAAATGCAATAATAATTAGATTATGATGTTTAATAGAAAAGTTTTGTAATTTTTTAAATTCTGGAAGCAGACTTTTGTGTTGGGTTTTTTCAATTAATTTATCACACACTAATAGAAGTGCTGGGAAAAGGGTTAAAACACATATTAAGCCACATACTACTCCTTTAGCCATTACAAGACCGATATCTTTTCCTAATGTTAATTTCATCATACAAAGTGCTAAAAAACCAGCAATCGTTGTTAATGAACTTCCTAAGACAGAATGAAAAGTTTCTGTAATTGCTTCTTGCATAGCTTTTTTCTTATCTTTTTCATGTGTTTTTGCTTGAATATATTTATGATATAGAAAGATGGAAAAATCCATTGTTACACCGAGTTGAAGAACAGCGCTAATGGCTTTGGTGATATAGGAGATCTTTCCTAAGAAAATATTTGTTCCCATATTATAGAGAATAGCTACTCCAATATTTCCTAGAAGGAGAAAAGGAATGACAAATGAATCTGTTGCTAGTGTTAAAACAATCAGACAAAGAATGACAGCAATGACAATGTAGGCTAACATTTCACTATTAGAAACATCTCTGGTATCTAAAACCATAGCACTCATTCCACTTACTTTTGAGGCATCACCTACTACTTTTCTTAAACTTTCAACCGCTTTCATTGTAATTTCATCAGAAGTTCCGTTTTCAAAAGTTACTACGATGACATTTTTTTCGTCTTTTTTTAATTTTTCTAAGACACTGTCTGGTAAGATATCCATAGGAATAGTTGTATCTGTTACATCAGTAAGGCTTGCAACCATGTTCACTGAGTCAATTTTTTTGATTTTTTCTTCTAGTTTTAGAATATCATAGTTACTCATATTTTCTACTGTAACAAAGGAAAAGGCTCCAATTCCAAAGTCAGAAGTTAAAATATCTTGTCCCTTAATGGTTTCAATATCACTTGGTAGATATACTAAGATGTTATAATTAATTTTAGTGTTTAGATAGCCAATTAAAGAGGGAATCAATAAAAGTAGCGCAACTATTACGACTAAAACGCTATTGTTTGTAATGAATTTATTTATTTTTTTCATCATATTACCTCCATTCGTTAGATATCATATTACAATCCAATTAAAAGTTCACTAACAAATCATTTTAATTGTATGTTATTCAACATTCGTCTATTAATTGTTGTATAAATAAGCAATTTTTGTTGCATAACTTTACAAATGTATTTTAAATTACTATAATGGGTACAGGTGATGTAAAATGAACAAAAAGATAGATTTAAGGGTAATAAAAACAAAAAATAATCTTTATCAGACTTTGATTGAGCTGATGAGTGATATGCCTTTTGAAGAAATAAAAGTTTCTGATATTTGTGAGAGAGCTTTGGTTAATCGTTCTACTTTCTATTCTCACTATTCAGATAAATATGAATTACTTTCTTCTTATATTGATACATTAAAAGAATCTTTAGAAAAAGAGTTGGAAAAAAATACAAGTACACTTAATACGAAAGAGTACTATCTAGAGATGATTTCTTTATTTTTAGATCATGTTGAAGAGAAAAAAGATATTTATGTTGCGATTGGAAAGACAAATAAGAATGGAATTTTAATGGACATGATTTATGATACTTTTAAAAAAGAAATTATTGAAGGAATTGATAAATCAGATAAGCGTGTACAAATTCCTAGTAATTTTGTTGCTACTTTTTATTTAGGAGCCGTATTTAGTGCTGGGACAGAATGGATGCTTAATGATTTTAAGTATTCGAAGGAAGAAATGTTACATTACTTAGATATCTTAATTCCTGATAATTTAGAAATTTCTCCTAAAAATTAGTATATTTCTTATTTTTAGTCATTAAAAAAGCTTCTAAATTTAGAGGCTTTTTTTCGTTAATTGTTTTATTAATAATTATCTTCAATGTTTATTTACTTTATTTAATACTTTTTTCATAATTTCAGCTTCACGATAATGCTCTGCTGCGTTTAATAATTTTTTCTTTTTAATTCTGTAAAATTATTTGAATCCATATGTTTTCTCCCCTTTTTAATAGTGGCTACGATAGCACTTTTTAGGTTATTGTCAAATTCTCTTTTGAAAGAAAATAGATATAAATATTATAATTTTCTTCTCATTTTTTCATATTATTTATTGGTGATCATTATGGGACAAATTGGAATGGGATTTCTGCTTTCAACAATGGCAGGATTTTCAACTATGATTGGGATGCTTCCTATTTTATTTAAATTCAAAAATGAAAAGAAAATTATTGCAGGAAGTTTAGCTTTTGCTGCTGGAGTAATGTTATGCGTGTCTATTACTGATTTAATCCCAGAAGCATTTATGATGTTAAGAAGTTATTATTCAGGAATTTATTTATCTTTTCTTATCTTTCTTTTTTTGATGATTGGTATTATTCTTACTTTTTTTGTAGAAAAAGGAATTCGGTTAGAAAAACAAAAGTCTTCTTTATATCAAGTAGGAATTATTTCTATGTTGGCAATTATTCTTCATAATATTCCGGAGGGAATTGCAACTTTTATTTCTACAACCAAAAGTACAACTTTGGGTCTTTCTTTGGCGATCGCAATTGCTCTTCATAATATTCCAGAAGGGATTTCTATTTCGATTCCTATTTATTATTCGACAAAGAAAAAAACAAAAGCTTTTTTTTACACTTTTGTTTCCGCATTATCAGAGCCGGTGGGAGCTATTCTTACTTATTTCTTTTTTATTTCTTTTGTGAATCCTATGATTCTTGGGTTCTTGTTTGCTTTTATTGCTGGAGTTATGATTTTTATTTCTTTTAGTGAATTAATTCCTACTTCAAGAGAATATGCTTATTGTTGGTTAAGTAGAGTGTGGTTTATTATTGGAATTTTATTTATGTTAATAAAGTTTTTTCTATTTTAGAAAAATACTTAGAAGTACTTTTAGTGTTTAGGTTTTAGGATAAGGGAAAGAATAAATGCTGAGACTAAGGCAATACTAATTCCAGCACTTGTTAAATTAAATATTCCAAAGGCAAGTCCTAAGGGACCAAGTCTAGAAGCTGTATCCATGGCTCCGTGAATTAGCAAGTGACCAAACGAAGTAATGGGAATGATAGCACCTGCGCCACAGTATAAAACAAATTTATCATAGATTCCAAAAATATCTAAAAAGGCACCAATAATTACAAAAAGTGATGTAACATGACCGGGTGTTAATTTTGTATTGTCTAAAATTAGTTGAGAGATCATACAAACTGTTCCGCAAAAAAGAAAAGCATTTAAATAAATCATTCTACCACCTCCAAAGCAATAGCGTGTGCGATGGCAGGAAGCGTTTCTTTTTGAAAAAATAGAGTTGGAGAAAATAAGGCTCCTGTTGGAACAATTAATACACGCTTCAATTTTTTTTCTTTCATTTGATGATAGATATAACTAAAGTTTACTAAGGCACTACATGCTGGGCCAGATCCTCCAGCAAAAACAGGCTGCTTTTTTAGGTCATAAATCATCGTTCCACAATCGTTATAATTCTTTGAAATATCTAGGTTATATACTTTTTTTAGATAATTAATTAGAATTTCTTTCCCATATATTCCTAGATCACCAGTTAGAATTAAATCATAATAATCTGGAGTTCTTTTTAAATCTGTAAGATGTCTATAAATGGTGTCAGCGGCGGCTGGTGCCATTACTGCTCCCATGTGATTAACGTCCGTTGTTTTCTTGTCAATAACTTTTCCTATAGTAGAAGCCGATACTTTAATATTTGTTTTGTCTGAGGTTAATAAAATGGCTGCTCCTCCTGTTGTGGTAAAGGTTGCTGTTTGAGGTTTGGGAGTTCCATATTCTGTTGGATTACGATATTGTTTTTCAGCAGCAGTGTTATGACTAGAAGTAGTAACTAGACAATTTTTATAAATTTTTCCTTCAATAAAGTTAGCAGCTATGAGTATTCCTTCACTACTTGTTGCACAAGCATTATAAATTCCTAAAAAAGGAATATCAAATTCTCTAAAGGCATAATTACTTGCTGCAATTTGATTACTTAAATCTCCTGAAATTGCAACATCGATTTCACTTTCTTTTAATCTAGCTTTTCTTAAAATTAAAGAAGTGACATCTCTTAATAATTTTATTTCCGCCTTTTCCCAACTTTTTTCTCCAAAATATAAATCTTTTTGGTAAGTTCTATCAAAATACTTTTTTAATGGACCATTTGCTTCATATATTCCAGCGATGGTCGCTGTTTCTTTTATATATACGTTTTTATAAGTTGTTGTCATTTTACCCTCCTATTATTAGTATTCTAAGTATTCCAAAGAAATAAACAGCAACTACTCCATATAAAATAACTGTTCCTGCTAATTTGAAAATATTTGCGCCAATTCCTAATACAAAACCTTCTGTTTTATATTCTAAGGCTGCGGATGTTATTGAATGAGCAAATCCTGTTATAGGAATAATTAAGGCGCTTTTTACCTTGGTTACAATTACATCAAATATTCCTAAAGCAGTTAATATAGATGCAGCTACAATTAAAGTTAAAATGACTAAAACTCCTGCTTCTTTTCTAGGGAGATGTAAAATAAATTGATAAACTTCTAGAAGTAATTCACTAAAGGTTCCTAGTAATCCTCCCACAATAAAGGCAATAATAGCATTTTTCCCTTTATTTGGTTTAGGCGTATATTGTTTTATAAATTCTTGATATTCTTGATTTTTCATATTTTCACCATTTATAATATGGCTTTTTCTTTTTTTATTTATACGAATTATCTAAAAAAATAAAACAATGAAGTCTATTTATCTTCATTGTCTATTCCTTTTACTAATGTTTCTAGTTTAACATTTAGGACATTTGCAATTTGGGCTAAAGTATCTACTGAAAAGTATTTTTTTCCGTTTGGTGCTTCAATGCGTCTTATGAATTCATGTGAGTAATGCGCTCTATCTGCAAGTTCAGCTTGGGTAATTTTTGCTTCTTTTCGATATTTTTTAATATTTGCTGCAATTATGTCATAAATGTCTTCATTTCTTCTATGTGAAGTACTCATTTGTCATCACCTAATTTTTATTCTCTCACAGAATCAAGTTTTTTTCTGTAACCAATTCGGTTACATTTTTACCAATTGCTTATTTTATGCGGTTTTACAGAGATTATTTTTTAATTTTTTTAGTATTTTTTTCTCATTTCTGGAGATTTGAACTTGATTTGTACCAAAAAATTGGGCTGTTTCGCTTTGTGTTTTATCTTCAAAGTATCGTAAATTGATTAATTTGTATTCTTCTTCACTTAATAAGTTTAATTCTTCTATTAGTGCGATATTTTCTAGATATTGATCATTATTATGATATTGATCCGCTATTTGATCTAATAACGTCAATTTTTTTCCATCTTCCATGATCACTTCATCGAGACTTTTGACACTGGCTTGGCATCTTAAGACATCGTTAATTAAGCTTTCATCGATTTCTAAAAAATGAGATAACTCCTCAATATTTGGCTCTTTCATTAATTTTTGAGTTAATAGTGTTTTGGCCTCTAATATCTTTTTATATAAATGATAATATTCTCTTGATATTTTTAAGGGGTTGGATTTTTTAATCAAGGCTAATACTTCCCCTAAAATATGTTTATACATATAGGTTGTTAATTTCACATTTTTTGATTGATCATAGTTTTGATAAGCTTTTATTATGCCAATTATACTTACTTGATATAAGTCATCGAATTCATAATATTTTGTATATTTATTAATAATTGAACAAATTAATCCTTTATTTTCTTTGATTAAATTAATTAATATTGTATCATTCATAGAAACCCTTCTAACAATTATCTTGGATAAAGGGTTAATCTTCTTCCCTTTTAAGGACAAGAAAAAGCATCTATTTCTTGATCAATACAAGGAAGAATATTTAATAATCTATTTCTCCTTTGATCACAGATAATCAGTAATTTTTTTAAATTTGCATTTTTTTGATACTTTTCTATTTCTTTGATTGCTTCTAATGAAATAAACTGTATCCTTTCTAGGTTTAATACAACTTTATGAATTCCTAATTCATCAATTAACGTAAATATTTTTTTTATTTCTTTCTCATTACCGTTCCTCCCAACTAGTCTTACAAAAAAGACTCCTTTTCTGTATTCTGTACTGATCTTTGACATGTTTAATTCACCCTTTGCTATTTTAATTTATCACAAAATAACCCTTTCTAAAATATATTCGACAAAACTAGCTAATTTTTTGATAAGATATATTTTGACAATTATTTCCCTCTACTTATATTATTCTTTTTTTATATTAAAAATCCTTTGAAATAAAAAAATATTCTAACCTATTTGTTTAAAATAAGTTAGAATGTTAAGTATTGGGGTAAATCATTAATAATTTTAAGGCTAAATCTTTGTTGATTAATCCTAATTTAATATCATGATCCATTTTGGCTAAATGCTTGATATAATTTAGAAGCATTTCTTCTGAATAGGCATAAAGTTTTTTTACGGTATATTTTATACGATAAGGATTTGCTTCTAAAATTTTGGCAATTTCTGATTCTGTTTTATTCTTATTTAATAATCTTTTTACTTGAAATAAGAAGTGAAATTGACTGGCTAAAAGGGAAAGAATTTGAATTGCATCATAATTTAAACTCAAAAAATTTTCTAATAAGTCTAAAGATTTTTTAGTATCTTTAAAAATAATGGCATCCGTTAAGGCAAATATTTCTTCTTCTAGTACTTTTGAAGTAACTTTAGAAATGTCTTCTTTGGTAATTGTCTTCGTATCTAATCGATACATTTTTAGTTTTTCTATTTCATTATTGATATTTGAAAGATTAGTGCCTACTCTTTCAATGAAAAATTCTATGTCATCAATTTTATAATTTTCTTCATTAAAGCTATTTTGAATGTATTTTATTAAGAAACTTTTGTCTACTTTATTTGCTTCTATAATTTTGTGTTTAGAAAGCAATTTATATATTTTTTTCCTGCTATCTATTTTTTCGGCGTTACAAATCATTATTAGATAACAATCAGGATTATAATTGCTAATATACTTTTCTAGTTTATCCAAGTCCTCTATAGTTTTATTAGAAGTTAAAAAGAAACAATCTTCTAGTATAAGCACTTTTTCTTTATTAAACATACTAATTGTTGTAGCGTCTTCTATAACTTCTTGAATAGTATTTATACTCAAATCATATTTTATTAATTCATAATTGGTTAATTTTTTTAGGATTTCTTTTTTATAATTTTCAATTAAGCCCTTTTCTATTCCATAGATTACATAAAAATTATTCATTTTCGGTCTCTAATCTTTCTTTGCAAGAATATCCTTCATCTTCCATATAAGTAAGAGACTCTTCATAAGCCGTTGGTTTGTTATAACTAGATGTAATGTTTTGTTTTAATGTTGTTTCAAAAGAATAATTTTGATCATTCTTTTTTAAGGTACTATTTTCTTCATCTTCTGGAAGATATTTATAAATTAAACCTTTATTAATAAAATCTTGATAAGAGACTTGGGAAGCAAATTGATAATTTTTCTTTTCTATGAAGTATTCTAAATTTTCAGATTGATTAAAATAATAAGTATTTTCTTCCTCTACAGTAGCAGAAATAGAATTGTCGTTATAGGATTTTTGACAAGTGAAGGTTTTAATAACGCGTTCTTGTTTTTTTGTTGGATGCGTAAAATAATAATAGCTACCTCCTAAAAGAAGAAGTAAGAAAAGCAGAAAAAATACTTTTTTGGTCCCTTTTTTCTTTTTTGGTGAGGCAGTGGTAGAAGTACTTTCTTCTGCTTTTTCAACTTTTGGTAAACAAAAATTAATTAATTTCGTTAAGACTTCTGTTTTTACTTCTAATTTGTTGGAATTAATAATTTCTATCCCGCTAATTTCTTGTAAAGAAAGAACTTCGAAGTTTTCTAAACTTTCCTGATTTGTTACTTTAAAAATATATTCTTTGATGATTTCTTCATCTGCTTTATTTGAAGTTGCCATGGCTAAAACAATATCATTTTTGATGTGACTGCTCCCATAAGAAAGGTAACTATAATTTGGATTTGGGTCAGAATATATAATATATAAATTATTATTTTTTTTATATTTAAATAAACTATATACATTAACAAATCGATCTTGTCCTCCAAAGGTAAGATTATATTCTACTACTTTCAAAACTTTTCCATTCATCTTAACACCATCCATTCTTTTTTTATTATATCAAAAACTGAAAAGAGTTACAACTTTCTTTTGGTAAATTATTTTAGAGACTACGTTTAAACATTTTTTCTAGTTCATAGATTGTAAATTCAATAATTGTTGGTCTTCCGTGGGGGCAATTAAAAGGATTGTTACAATTTCTTAATTGAGAAATAATACTTTCCATATCTTCTTTTGTAATTCTAGTATTGGCTTTAACACTTGCTTTACAAGCCATTGTGGCTGCTAAGTGATCTCTAAAACGAGCTAAATTAAAGTTCTTTTCTTCTTTAACGATTTGTTCCATAATTCTTTTCAGGATGTCTTCAGGATTACTTTTAGAGAACCAAGTTGGATGAGAAGTAACTCTAAAAGAACTTGTACCAAATTCTTCTATTTTAATATTTAGTTCTTCTAAAATTTGAATATTTTTTTTAATCATTAAAAATTCATTCATAGGAAGTTCTATGACAATAGGAATTAAAGTATCTGTAGTATTTTGACTAGGATGAGATAATAGGTAAGAATATTTTTCATAATTAATTCTTTCTTGGGCAGCGTGTTGATCTATTAAATAAATTCCCTTTTCATTTTCGCAAACAATATAAGTTCCCAGTGCAAGACCAACAGGATATAATTCTGGAAGTTTATTTTCTTCTTTTGGTACTTCTTCTATATAAGTATTATTTTCTATATTTTCTAATTCATCTAATTCATTTAAATGTATTTCATTAAAATTAATTAAATTAGATAATTGATTTTTTTCTTCTTCGGACATTAAACTATCCTCTTTAACAATATTTCTTTCTAGGTTAAGGGATAGATTTTGATAAGTTACAGGTGGTTCTTCTTTTTTTTGTTCTATTTTAGGAATTAATATTTTTTTTCGAATAGTTGTCGTGATCATTTGATGAATCAATTCTTTTAATTCTTCAAAATTACTGAATTTGATATCTAACTTGGAAGGATGGACATTTACATCAATTAAAGAAGGGTCTGTTTTTAAAATTAAGACGGTAATTGGATATCTAGTATCTTCTTTAAAACTGCTGTATGAATCGTTGATTGCTTTATTTAGACTAGCATTTTTTATTACTCTTCCATTTACAATGGTGGTCATGTAATTTCTGCTTGCGCGGTTTATTTCTGGCATGGAAATGTACCCTTCTATAGTATAATCTTCATTTTCAGCAGAAACTGGGAGCATTTTTTTTGTGATATCTATTCCATAAATTGCTTTAATTACTTTTAATAAATTTCCGGAGCCATCTGTATTTAAAAGTTCTTTTTCATCATTAGAAAGATAAAATTTTACCTTTGGGTAAGATAGGGCCATTTTATTAACATAATCAGTAATTGCTGCTAATTCTGAATAAATGCTGGATAAATGTTTTAGTCTAGCTGGGGTATTATAAAATAGATTACTTACTGTAATACTTGTTCCTGTTCTTGATGCTGTTTTAATATTTTCTAAGAGATGTCCTCCTTTTATATGAATAAGAGTTCCTACATCGTCTTGGCTTGTTTTTAACACGACTTCGCTAACCGAAGCTATGGAAGGTAGCGCCTCCCCTCTAAAACCAAGTGATGAGATATGAAATAAATCATCAGCGTTATATAATTTACTAGTTGCATGTCTTTGAAAAGCTAGAAGAGCATCATTTTTATCCATTCCTATTCCGTTGTCAATTACTTTAATTTCTCGAATTCCTGCTTCTTTTAATTCAATTTTTATTTCAGTAGCCGAGGCATCAATGGCGTTTTCTACTAATTCTTTGACAATAGAGACACATTTTTCCACCACTTCTCCTGCTGCTATTTTGTTGGCTAGTAATTCATCCATAATTTTTATTTTACTCAAAATACTTCACACTTCTTTCCTGCTTAATATTATTATAGCAAATTCATAATGTTCTCTCAAGAAAAGATGAATTTCTTTCATGAAAAAAAAGAGATAAAATTAATTATCACTTTTTTTTCCAGATTCATCATTTTTTAAAGTTTCATTTAAGGTAACTCCTAGAGTAGCAATATTTTGTAGTTCTGATGGAATAATAATTTTAGTTGCTTTTCCATCTGCAACTTTTCCTAAAGCATCTAAACTTTTTAAAGCGATGACCGACTTATCTGCTTTGGCTTCTTTTAAAAGTTTGATTCCTTCGGCTTCTGCTTGCCTTAATTTAAGTAGAGCCTCCGCTTCTCCTTCGGCAATTCTTATTTTTGACTCCTTGTTGGCCTCCGCTCTTAAAATTGCACTTTCTTTTTCTCCTTCAGCAATTAAAACACTGGATTTCTTTTCTCCTTCGGCTTGAAGAATCTTTTCTCTTCGTTCTCTTTCAGCACGCATTTGTTTTTCCATTGCTTCTTGAATATCTCTAGGTGGAATGATATTTTTTACTTCAACACGATTGACTTTTATTCCCCATGGGTCAGTTGCTTCATCTAGAATAGCTCGCATTTTCGTATTAATAATATCTCTTGATGTTAGTGTTTGATCTAATTCTAATTCCCCAATTAAATTTCTAAGAGTTGTTGCGGTTAAATTTTCGATAGCATTAATTGGATTTTCTACACCATAGGTATATAATTTAGCATCCGTTATTTGAAAATATACAACTGTATCGATTTGCATTGTAACATTATCTTTTGTAATTACTGGTTGTGGGGCAAAATCTTTAACAATTTCTTTTAAAGTAACTGCTCCCGCTACTCGATCAATAAAGGGGATCAAAAAATGAAGTCCATTTCCCCACGTCTGATAGTAAGAACCAATTCTTTCGATGACATAACTTTTTGCTTGAGGTACAATCTTTATACATGGTATGATAAAGACTGCAACTAAAATTAATAAAATGATTAATAATGGCATAAATTACTCCTCCCAACTTTTAACTTCTAATTTTACGCCTTTTATCTGTAAAATTTTTACTAGATCACCTTTTTTCAAGGATTCTTTTGAAAAAGCTGACCATCTTTTTCCGTCTACTTTGACTTCTCCTATGTGCATTTCATTGATGTCTTCTGTGACGATTCCCTTCATTCCTACAACACGATCTAAATTTGTCTTTAAATTAATTTTTGATAACCATCTTTCTAATGGTTTTTTGGTTAAAATCATTAAAAAAATTCCTAAAAGAACAAAGATAGCAAATTGAAGAACAAAGTTGTCGCTGACAAATGAAATTGCTAGAGAAATTAAAGCACTAATTACAAACCAAATACTTACTAAGTTTATGGTTGCTAACTCTATCAATCCTAAAAATAATACAATTGATAGCCAAAAATAAAACATACTTCCCTCCTATCAATTTTATTGTACCATAAAATGTTTTATTTAGTAGATACTTTTGAAATTTTTTTAATATAATCTGGATTAATTTGTGAAATTTCATTAATGATTGCAATATGAGGTGTTTTATTTTCAAATTTTATTTCGGTATTCCCTAGGGTATTTTCAATGATATCTAAGTTTTTTACGATATTCCACTTTCCTTCTTTTACGATGCCCGTTGCATCATAAATTGTATTTTCATAAAGAAACGCAACATGATCTTTATTTTGATCAATAACAAAAGTTCCATTTGGGTAATAATATTTTAATATTTTAGCGAATTCGACACAACCACCATTCAAAAAGTAATACTGAGCTGGAATTGAATCTAAGTATTGATAAAACTCGTCATCAACTAATTCTAATATAAAATCAATAAATTGTTCCATAAAATCCTCCTATTTAATTAAAGAACCAATTTGTTCCCCGTTTAAAGCTTTTTTTAAATTGTCTAAATTGTTTATATTAAAGATTTGGATGGGGAGGTTATTTTCCATACAAAGTGAAACGGCTGTTAAATCCATTACTTGGATCTTTTCTTTCATAAATTCTAGATGACTGATTTCTTTTATTTCATGGTAATCATTATACTTTTTTGGATCTTTGGTATAAATGTAATCTACGTTTGTTGCTTTTAGTAAAATATCTGCTTTAATTTCGGAAGCTCGAAGAGCAGCTGCAGTATCTGTCGAAAAAAATGGTGAGCCTACACCAGCTCCAAAAATTACGACTCTCTTTTTTTCTAAGTGTTTTAGGGCACGTGATCGAATAAAAAATTCTGATATTTGTCTCATTTCGATACTAGTTTGTACTCTAGAATCTACTCCGGTTTGTAATAAGGCATCATTTAATGCTAAGGCATTCATTGTTGTAGCAAGCATTCCAATATAATCAGCTGTGCAAGAATCCATATTGGTATTGTTTCTTCCTCGCCAAAAATTGCCACCACCAATAACAATTGCAATCTCTAAATTAGAAGAAGCTAGCACATCTTTTATTATTTGAGCGATTTCTAACATTTTGTTAAAATCGATTCCAGTTTTATTTTCTTTAGCTAAAGCTTCACCGCTTAATTTTAGTAAAACGCGTTTATATGGATTTTTCATCTACTTTCCTACTTTCTTTAAAATAAAATACTTGCATTCAACCGCACAATTTTCCTTTAGATATTGGTCGATGTTTGAAAAATTATTTAATGATTTGACTTTTTTGTTTTTTGCATCATAAAATCCTTTTAGCCTTAATTTATTATATGCAATATCCCCTACGATATAATCGTAAGGTTCAAAGTATGAAGTGAATCTTGATTTAAAAAGATCATCTTGATAAGCTTCTTTATAATTTTTAATTAATTCATATGTTGTTGCTTCAACTGTTATTTGTTTATTCATTGAAAAAAATCCTTTCTTATAGTAAAGAATGTTTTTTTATTATGACATCCCAATACCATAGTTTATTACAAAATAAGTAATTACACCTCCAATGATGAAAATCATTAAAAAAAGTAAAATAATTTTTAAGATTCCACCTTTTTTATTTAAATCTGAAAAGTCATCATCAACGGGCATAAAATCTTTTTTAGAAAATTCGTAAGAACTGGTAAAAAAATCATTTGCTTGATTTGATGAGGCAGAAGGTTTGATTACATCAATATCTGTGGTATCTTCTGAATGAGGACTAGGAATGCGTTCCTTCGAAAAATCTTCTTGAATTGGCTTTGTTATAATTGTATTCCCCATTGGCTTTAGATCTTCAAATAAATCTAGCGAAAGGTCAGAGCTTTTTTCTTCCTTTTCAGAAACTAAGTTTTGGTATTTTATTTCTCTAGTCATTGATAAATCATCTGTTTTTTTACTATCATCGTGATATGGTCCTGTTATCGGTTTGGATTCTTGATATTGCTTACTTGCTTTTTTGATTTCATCTAAAGATAATTCAGTACTTTGGAGAGTGCTTAGAATTTGCTTGTTTATTTTAGGAACTGTTGTGGTATTTTCTTTTAGTTTTTCATTTTCATACTTAGCTTTTTCTAAAATTTTATTAATGTCGTATGCATTTTGTTCATCAATATTTCTTTTTCGCTGTTCAGCCGGATTGAAATTACATTTGAATTCCTTTGTAGTCATTTTCTTAGTTGATACTAATTCTCTTAATTTTTCCATATCTATTTCATCAGTATTATCTTCTAGGGGTAAGTTTTCTAAACTATCATATCTTCCATAAATTTCTTTATATAATTTTTTGTTTCTACTACTTCTAGTGGAAGAAATTTGGTTTTCATTATCATTGTTTTCATACATTCTATATCTATTACTTCTACTATCCATAATGCCACCTCTTACTTTAATAATCATAACATACTTTTAAAAAAAATAAAATAAATTTGTTGCTTTTTCTTTATTTAGTTGTTATGATATTTTAGAAAGTGAGGGATAATGATGAAGGTAAAAATACACGATGAGAAATGTATTGGGTGTGGCAGTTGTGTTTCTTTGACCGATCAAAAAATTTTTGATTTTGATGAAGAAGGAAAAGCATGTGTAGTATGTGAAAACATACCAGAGACGGAAAAAGATACCATTGAAAATGCTTGTTCATATTGCCCAACTAGCGCTATTGAAATTATAGACACTAACTAAGTCACTCTTTAAAAAGTTTTGTAAAATGTAAAATAAACCTCATTTCTTGAATAAGGGAGAAACGAGGTTTTTTTATTTTTTCATCAATGATGTCACTGATTTTTTTCTTTTATTAATGTCTTATTCGACTGTGAGAATCACTTAACATGTTGTTGCTTATAAACTCATCATATTTGGCATTATATTCGTTAATTATCTCTTTATCTGTGCCAAACATATTCATTTTTATTTCACTACCAATGGAATTAATTATGCTAATTCCTTCAAATAAAAGGGTATTTGAGCATAAACGATAAAATCTCGTTGCTCCAATTGTATCATGTGGTAAAAAGTCAGTTATAACTCTGTTGAGAAATTCCTTTCTTAAAACATCTTGATGATCACTTGTTATGTCAAGATTTAGGTGTTTTTCAAAGTTTTTATTTAATACATACATATCGATAGTACACATATTTTGGCTATTTATTTTTGCAGAACTAAATCTCATCATACCAGATACTTTAGAAGTATCCTCTAGTATTTGTGTAATATATTCTATAATTAAATTAATTTTTTGAGGTGCTAATTTTTCGGCTTCCTTTTTTTTCATGCACATTCTCCTTTTTCAATAAGGTATATATAATAAAATTTATTACTCATTACAAATTTTATCGTTGATGCTATTATATCATATTTATTGTAATAACTTAATAATAAATTATATTTCACTTAATGTTGTTTAACTTTTTCTAAAAAAACAGTTTCAATTAAGGAGCTGAACTATTGATTTTTAAAACCCATAATTTTCAATATTTGCCTCATCATTTGATTAATCAAATTGATATTCATTAATGCTAATAGTAAAAAATTATTTTTTAAGGAACTGGATCATAACCACTTTTTCCCAAAGGATTGCATTTTAAAATTCGTTTAAGTGCAAGAAACCATCCCTTAATCATTCCGTATTTTTTAATTGCTTCCAAGGCATAATTAGAACAACTGGGATAAAACCGACATTGTAAATGCCATGGGCCTGAAATCTTTTGGTAACATCTTATTAAGGAACAAGAAATTTTACTGAAAAAGTGATCTATTTTCCAGTAAATTTTCATCAAAATTTCCATTTTTGAAGATAATAATCTCTTCACCAGTTATGGTTGTTCCAACGATAAACAAATCAGATGTTCCTATCATAAAATCAACATGTGTTTTGGATACATTAATCCCCGAATTTAAAAGTTCTTGTGGTTCTAAATTCAAGCCATCTTCCAAGCATTCAGCAAAACCAGTCCCTAAAGCCAAGTGACAACTTGCATTTTCATCGATCAAAGTTGTACCAAAAGTTTTATTCATTAAAGAAATTGGACTGTTGTATTCCACCAATGCACATTCTCCTAGATAACAACTATTTTTGTCATTTTCAATGACTGACTTTAAGATCTTTTTCCCTTCTTTGGCATCATAATCTACTGCTTTTCCATCAATAAATTTAATCCAAAATTGATCAACAATTTTACCATTATAGTTTAATGGCTTTGAACTATAAACTATCCCTGTCGTTTTGTTGTAAATTGGACTTGCAAATACTTCATAAGATGGCATATTAACGATGGCGTTTCCATCTTTAGCACTACTAAATCGATATTTTTTAGGAAGGTAAACATCTAGTTCTGTTCCTAGACTATTAGAATAGTGCAATTTTTCTAAATTTAAGCGATTTAAAATCTTGATTATTCTTTGAAGCTTGCTTAAATGTTCTTTCCAGCTTCTTAATGGATTTTCTTTGTCAAGCATACACATCTTGTAGATTGCTTCTTTTAATTTTAAGTAGCTATTATTTTCTTTGTAGATTGCTTCCGCCCACATCTTTCCTGGATATGCTGCAATGCACCAAGAAATAGCACATTTTTCTACCATTTTTCTATAGAGTGGTCGAGTATCGTTTTTCTTTTTTGCTACTTTGGCAATTAAGCTATCAGAAATATCATCCATTAATTTAGGATATTCTGTTTCAAAAATTAAGAAGTTGGCTTTTTTCTTAGCAAAAACATCCCAAATAGACTTATCGAAGTAGTTACTAGCCATTATCTCTTCTTCACTTTTGGTTTTCAAAAACTGATGAGTATAGAATATATTCTCCATTTCTAAATAAAATTCAGAAATTCCTTTTGCTTTTGCCTTTGTTACTAACTTTTTGATAAATTGTTCTATTTCTTTTTGATAACTAATAAATAATATTTTATGATTTAGATCAATGCAGGTTTCTAATAATAGATCAATATATTTGTCTTCCATTTCTTCCATTTTCATCACCTATTTTTAATTATAGCATATTTAGAAAGATTAGGAAATTATTTGTGTTAATGTTGTATCTTTATCTTTGTATAACGAAAGCATTTCTAAGACAATTTTTTTAATTTCTTCTTTATCTTGACTTTTTTTTATTCTATTATCATATTCTTTAATCTTTTGATTCAATTCTTTATCATTGGAATAATACTGACTAATTATAACATTTTCTTGATAAGTATTTTTAATTTTTTCAATATTTTCATCATCTTCAGTTAAGCCTATAATTGATTTAAATAATCCATCCTGATCTTTATAATAAACATAATTATTTACTGATGTATTATGAAGCATGTTTTCGTAAGTAGAGTACGCACCCGCTTGAATCAGATAAATTTTTTCACCATTAATTATACTAAAATCAGTTTCTATTTTCTTATCATAAATTTGGTAAATTAGTTTCCCACATACTGCTCCACAAATTACAGACAAAAAAATAGGCATTACTACTTTTTTTAATTTTTTTAACATTTTTCTCACCCAAAAAAAGTATATTCCTATTTTAGTTATTTTTTTGTCGATTCATTATTCTTTTAATTAATTATATAATTATATATGGATCTTGATATGTCCCAGTACCACTGATTACTTTAACGGATGAACGAAGTCGTAAAATGGGACGTATTCCATATGCAAAGTTTGTGTTTTTATATCTAACATTTTGATAAATATTTGACCAAAAATAAGCAGTGATGCCTGAATTATAGTTTGTAGCAAACCAATAATAACTTCCAATATCAATTATTGCGTACTGACTATAAGCTTTTTTACTTTTGCCATAAGCTGTTTTTAAATCATCCCCTGTTATTATTTTAAAATCAGTATCATTCATATTTCTAGCCGTACTGCTATTACATATCCCGTTATAAGCAAGAGTAGTGTTGCAATAAGCTAAAGCTCTTTTATTTAAATTTCTTAAATGCCTAGGTGTTCCTGCTGTTCCTTCATAATCTGAGCAAGAAGTTGCTGACATTCCGTTACTATTTGTGCACATGCACTCTGGGGATCCTGCGCTTATTAGGTAAACAGTTGCTTCTTTAATATAAGCAATGCGCCATCCATTTGCATTAAATTTGGATGAACTACCACGACAATATCCCATATTGGTATCATTTACATAATTGGCATTTTGACCTCTACAGGCTGCTCCTTCGCAACCGTTACTTCCGATATAATTGACATAATCCCCAATATTTTTGTTTGCTAAAAGTTTTCCCGTAGCAGAAGCAAGGAGTTTGATGCTATAGTCTTCATTAGTGTACATCGATTCTAAGTTAATTTCTATGGTTACTGTATTTTCGTTGGAATTATTTATATCAATACTTTTAAATAATAATGATTTTTGTAAAGTTTTTTGATAATAAGAAACATCATTTTGATCAAAAGCATTGTTCTTGTATTTGCCATATGTTATGGTTATTGTTTGGTTTACATTTGTTATTGTAAGTTTTCGATGAGAAGTTACATTATTTTTTTCAATAACATCTAGATCCACATTATTATCTTGTACAGTAATTTCAGTGATTGTTAAGTTTTCTAAATCATTCATAATATTTTTGGTTGTTTCTATTTTATCTGCTGAATAACCAATAGATTGGTAAATATCTTCGTTTTTATTTTTAAATTGGATGGTTAAGTTTAATAGATAGATTGCTATAGTCATTGCTAATACAGAGGATAATACCAATTCAATCATCATATATCCTTTTTGATTTAATTTCATTTTTTTCACCCTATCTAATTGCGATACTCGCGTATGTGTTTTGCTTAGAATTTTCCTTTTCTATTTCAGTTAAAATGATATATGTGTATTCATTTTTTCGATTTTGAGTAGCAGTAATATTTTCGTTTTGAATATTGTAGTAATTATTTACATAATCAATATAGTCTTTAAAAGTTTCATTTTTTACTTGTATTCCTGTGTTTTTTCCTGAAACATCTATACCAGTTTTTAAACTTTCTAGATTACTTTTGTCATAAGTAGTAAGAATCATATTTTTAATGTGATATAAATTTTTTATGGAAGTACAAAAAGAAGGATTAGAAAATATTGAAGTTGGGCAATTGTTGTTTTCAATTAAAAAAGTACTTTCTTTGATGGATAATTGTTCTTGAATAATATTATTTAAATTATTTTTAAATAGATAATCCACCATCTCTTTGGTGGCAAAAAAGGCATCTATATCATGATATTGTTCCCTCGCTTTATACTTGGAAAATAAAGAGTTAAAACTGGAAAAAAGAAGAATCATTCCCGTTAGTACTACTGTAGACGTGACTATTACCTCCACTAGCATAAATCCTTTTTTATTTTTCACTATTTCCATCACTACTCCTTGCTATTTTCATAAAACTATTATATAATAATTGTATAGTAAAGTAAAGATAAAAAGGGAATGGGATCTATATGTCAGAGATAGAAAACACAAAATCTGTGCCTAGTGGGATTTCTGGGAGAGAAGCCTCTGGAATAACAAATTTTAATGATTTAGCAACCAAAAAAGTGATTAATTTTGAAACAACGCCAATTGTTGATATTGTTAATTATATTTTAGTAACAGCTTCCAAGAAAAAAGCTAGTGATATTCATTTTGATCCAGCAGATAATCATATGAAGGTAAGGTTTCGTATCGATGGCAAATTAGATACTTTTACTATCGTTCCTAATGCTGCTAAACAAAATTTAATTGCAAGATTAAAAATTATGGCTGGAATGAACATTACAGAAACTAGACTTCCTCAAGATGGTGCAATTCGAACCGTCATTGAAGGAATTAGTTTGGATATGCGTGTTTCTTCACTCCCCACTAAACGTGGCGAAAAAATCGTTATTCGTATCATGGATTATTCAATGAGTCTAAAGGGTTTAGAATCGCTTTGCTTTAATGATATCAACTATAAGAAAATTTTGAAAATGATTAGTGAACCTAATGGGATCATCTTAGTAACTGGTGCAACTGGTAGTGGTAAATCAACAACGGTATATTCTCTTTTACAAAGGTTAAATACTGAAGATACAAATTTAATTACTGTTGAAGATCCTGTTGAGATGGAAATTGATGGAATGAATCAGGTTCAAGTAAATAGTGAAATTGGCCTTACTTTTGCTGAAGTTTTGAGAAGTATTTTAAGACAGGATCCTAATGTTATTATGATTGGAGAAATTCGTGATAGCGA
This sequence comes from uncultured Bacilli bacterium, assembly GCA_934167785.1. Next base: position 11,473 of record CAKPLX010000001.1, on the reverse strand, counting down.
AACTGCTCAAATAGCTGTTAGGGCATCAATTACAGGGCATTTAGTTCTTTCGACAATACACACTAATAATTCATTATCAACTATTGAAAGACTTTTAGATATGGATGTAGAAAGGTATTTGTTGGCTAGTGCACTGGAAGGAATTATTTCTCAAAAATTAGCTCGAAAATTGTGTGATAAATGTAAAAAATTACGTTCTACTACTGATTATGAAAAAAATTTATTTCGAACAATATTAGGACTAGAAGTTAGCAAAGTTTATGAACCTGTCGGATGTCCAGAATGCAATTTCGGTTATAAGGGAAGGGTTGCGTTGCATGAGGTTTTATTGATTAATCAAGATATTCGAGATGCGATTAGTAATAATGTATCTAAAGAAAAATTAAGAGATCTTGTTTATAGTAAAGATGTTATTACAATGATTCAGGATGGATTTTATAAAATATTGGCAGGATTTACTACAATTACGGAAGTATTGAAACTTATTGATTTAGATGATGAAATAGAAGAAAAGAAGTAAGGTATTCTTGCTTCTTTTCTTATACATATAGGAGATGCTTTTTGTTTCGTCCTCTATTCTCTTCTATCGTCAATCCTTTGGGAGAATATAGTACTGTCCGGCCTTTTAATAAACTCTCTTTTACGTTAATCAACCTTTGATTTTTTGACCCCCGAAATAAAACATCATAGCTTTTTTCTTCAACGATAAACTTTCCGTCAACTAAGACATCAATTTCTTTCAAAAAATTTAAAATTGCAAGATCGTTTTTGGCTTTTAATTCTTCGAATGTATATCCTGTATAACACCAGACATTTAAATTTTTTTTATGGCAATAATTTGCTAATTCAGCACATGCCTCTGCCTGTTCCATAGGATCACCACCAGAAAAAGTTACTCCATCTTGTCCTTCGAGATGATCGAGTTTCTTTTTGATGTCATCTAGTTTGAGAAGAAATCCACCCTTGTAAGAATGTGTCTCTGGATTATGGCAAAATGGACAATGATGGGGACACCCTTGAGTCCAAATAACAGTGCGAATTCCTTCACCATCTACGATGCTATCTTTTTGAATTTCTAATGTTGCTAATCTAATTTGCTCCATTATTTTGTATTATCTAAAATTCCTTCTGTTCCGTGTTTTACTCGATCATGCTCTTCAGCTTTTTTTCCATTATTGAAACGATCAATCGTTCCAACCAAGTAACCAGTAATTCTTCTAATTCTTTCGAATCCGATTCCTTCACCAACTGTTTTGATTTCTTTTTCATCTGTTTTCATCTTATATTCCTCTTTTCTTTTTATTCTCTAGCAGTCTTTCTTTTTATAGTCATTCACTATATCAACACTAACTCCCTCTCCTGATCTCCTTCCACATCCAGGACAAGTATCCCCTATAATTCCTACATAACCGCATACTGGATCTCTGTCCACTGGATGATTAATGGCTGCGTACCCCATGTTATTTTCTTTCATTATTCGTACAATTTTTTCAAAAGCTTCTAAATTCTTAGTGGTGTCCCCATCCAATTCAATATAACTAATATGTCCTGCATTTGTTAATTCATGATATGGTGCTTCCTTTTTAATTTTGTTAATAATAGAAATGTTATAATATACTGGTACATGGAAGGAATTTGTATAATAATTTCTATCTGTAACTCCTTTTATTTTTCCATAAATAGCACGATCGATATTTACAAATCTACCGCTTAATCCTTCAGCTGGAGTAGCAAGACAAGTAAAATTTAAATTATATTTTTCAGAATATTCATCACATTTTTTTCGAATGAAACCAATAATCTTTAAACCAAGTTTTTGCGCTTCCTCACTTTCCCCGTGATGCTTGCCGATTAGAGCTTTTAAGCATTCAGCTAGTCCAATAAATCCAACACTTAATGTACCATGTTTTAAAACTTTTCTTAAACGATCAGTTGGCTTTAATTTTTCTGAATCTATCCATACGCCTTGTTCTAATAAAAATGGAAAGTTATAAGTTCGTTTGTTACATTGAATAGCAAATCTTTCTAACAATTGTTCACAAACTAAATCTATTAAATCTTCTAGTTCTTTAAAAAAGCCTTTTAAATCGGTTTCTTTATTTGTTACAATACCATGTTTTATTCCAAGTCTTGGCAGGTTTATAGAAGTGAAAGATAAATTTCCTCTTCCGGGTGTTACCGCCTTATTAGGATCAGCAACATTTCCAATTACTCTCGTTCTACATCCCATATAACATACTTCAGTGTTATAGTCTCCTTTATAGTATTGGGCATTAAATGGTGAATCCATAAAGGAAAAATTAGGAAAAAGACGTTTTGCAGAAACCCTACAAGAAAGTTTAAATAAATCATAGTTAGGATCACCAGGATTATAGTTTACACCTTCCTTAATTTTAAATATTGATATTGGAAAAATTGGTGTTTCATTCTTACCTAATCCAGCATCTACAGATAATAAGTAATTTTTCATTACCATTCTTCCTTCAGGAGAGGTATCTGTTCCAAAATTAATCGATGAGAAAGGTACTTGTGCTCCAGCTCTCGAATGCATAGTATTTAAATTATGCACAAAGGCTTCCATAGCTTGATATGTTGCTCGATCTGTTTTAGCGATAGCTGTATCATAGGCTTTTTCAAAGATTCTTCTCACTTCTTTACTTTCTTTATAAAAGTTTTCAAAATTTCCAATGTCTACTGTGATTGAATCTAATTTGTCAACTGCAATAGCAACTTTATCCATATTTACAAAACTAATAAAATCAGTAAAATCTAATAATTCATATAACGCTTGTTTATATTCTTTTTTAAAAGTTTTTAGCACCCCTGGGGCCATATAGTAATCAAATGCTGGAATACTTTGTCCACCATGTTGATCATTTTGATTGGACTGTACTGCAATAGCTGCAAGTGCACTATAAGCATTAATAGACTGTGGTTCTCTTAAATGTCCATGTCCAGTTGAAAACCCATTTTTGAATAATTTATTTAAATCTATTTGCATACAAGTTGTTGTTCCCATAGCCAAGAAATCCATATCATGTATATGAATATCTCCGTTATCGTGTGCATCAGCAAATTTTTTCTTCATTAAATATGCTTTTGAAAATTCTTTAGAAACTGTAGATCCATATTGAAGCATAGTTCCCATAGCGCTATTTCCGTCAATATTTGCATTTTCCCTTTTGGCATCCTCTTCTAAAGCTGTCTTTAATCCTAGTCCTTCTAATGACTTTAAAAATTTATGCATTTTCTTTTCGTCAGAAAATAATTGCCGTGACTTATCTCTTCTGTCTCTGTAATCCGAAAATGCTTCATACACATCTTCATATTTATTTTTCTTTAACATCGCTTCAATTAGATCTTGAATTTCTTCAATCTTTATATTTTTAGCATCTTTATATTTTTTGTTAATTTCTTTAATGACACTTTGATAAACTTTTTGTACGTCTTTTGTACTGTATTTTGGTTCTTCTTCTTCTTGAATAGTTCCATCAAAACCTTTTTTTATTGCCATTGCAATCTTTGTTGCATCAAATGGTACTTTTTTTCCATTTCTCTTTACTACCTTTAATTCTTCTAATTCCTCTAAAATTTCTTCATTTGTCTTTTTCAAAATGTTCAACTCCTACCTTATTTTTATTTCTTACAGTTTTCATTATACAGTTGAAGGTTGTCGTTGTCAATAAAAAAACGAACATTTTTTCTTTTTTTCTTTTTTTGATTTTTTTTGTTTTTCTTTTTTTCTATTTTTTGGGTTTTTTTAATTTTTAAGAAATTTTATTTTTTGTTATTTGTATCTTATTATCGATTAATTGCTTTCAACATAAGGTATTTTTAGCATTTAATATTTCTGTTGTTTTTTTGAATTTTTTATATTTTTTACACTTTTTGTTTTATAATTTATTTTTTATTTTTTATTTTTTTGATTTTTTTCTTTTTTATTTTTGAACTTTGTTCGTATTTTTTAGCTGTTTAATTAGTTAATTTTTTGAAAAAAAACTTACAATTAATACATTTGATTAGTTTACTCTTTAAAAAGATACTGTTTGTATTTTGAATCAAGAAATAAAAAAGATAAATTCTAAATTTCAAACAAAAAAATTTACTATGTCAGACTGGAAGCATTGTAAATTTCTTTATTATTTACACAAAAAATTACTTCTTTTATTGAAAAATTATTTTGAGCTGATAAACTTATCGTGTAAATTACTTCTTCTAAAATATGATCATTCTTATCACTTAAAATAGCATCATTAAAATTTAATTTCAATTTTTCTTGGTCAAAAGAGTAATCTATCAAAGATACGTTAGCATCTAAATAACTCATTAAATTTGTTTCATAAATTGGAGATGTTGATAATTCGTCGATAATCATTTTAATTTTGTCAGTTCCATTTTTATTTATATACTTTGTTACGGGAACATAATATTTAGTATCATCAATTTGACTAACATAATACACTGTATAAGACTCAATACCTTTGGTTGTTGTTAGGTCGTATTTTTTATTAATTCCAAAACTTTTATCTAGAGGCATAGAAAGTTTTTTTTGACTATGAGGTAATTTTTCTAAATTATTTCCTTCTACTTGAATAATTACCTTCTCGATTCCCTTAATGCTAGTTAAAGAAAAAACAATTGATTCAATCATTTTTTCCTCATCTTTAGCACTAACTTCTAACAAATCCTTAGAAAAATTAATTGTTAGCGTTTGATTGTCTAAATTTAAATTTAATACTTCTGTTTTAGATGGAATAGTAGATCGGAAACCACTTGGAATAATATGGCTTTTTTCTCCATCAACAATTAATCCTTCCAACACATCACGTGCTAATTCTTTTGATTTAATATATTCACTATTCATTGTTACTCTAGTTACGTAATTATTTTCATCTAATAAATAAATCACTTCTTGATTAGTAGTAGTTACGTATTCTAAATTTTCTTGTACAAGGTTACTGGTATTTGTATTGCTTGGCATTAAATATAAAAGAAATAAAGCGATTAAAGCTAGAGTCGCTACCATTATTTTCTTGATATACATCTTTTTTAACATGTTATCACCTAATATATAATATGTTTTTCAAAGAAAAAAATACTTATCTTAGATTAATCATTTTTTTGATTTCTTCTAAATAAGTATTTTTTAATTAAATTTTAATATTTCCTAAGCGAATTAATTCTACTACAGCTTGTGCTCTGCCTTTAACCCCTAGTTTTTGCATTGCATTTGAAATATGGTTACGTACTGTTTTTTCACTAATGTTTAAAATCATACCAATTTCCTTAGTGGTTTTGTTTTCAACTAGTAAAGAAAAGACTTCTTCTTCCCTTTTTGTCAATATTTTTTTCATCATTTTTCCTCACTTCCCAGGGGGGATACAATCTATATTATTGTATGTGAGAAAGCTATTTTGGTGATGTTTTTATGTTTCAAATTGGACAGAAATATACATCTTATGTTCAAATTCATCTTGAACCAACCGCATAATATTGTTTGCTAATTCCTTAGAATTTTCACACTTATCTACTACAACTTTCACCGAAGTATCTTGAATTTTTGCAAAAGTTTCACAGTTATAGGTTGATTTTACTTTTTTTTCAATATTTTCTTCAATTCCACTATTAGATTGAATGGTTTTAATTTTTTCATAAACATTATTTTTTTCTTCAGTAGAAGCTGATTTACTCGTTAATTGGTCCTGCAATTCTTCTAATTTATCATTTACTTTGGAAGTATTTTCTACTTTCAATGCTGAAATAACATCACTTTCTTTAATCTCAGCATTAACATTTTCCTCAGTATTTAGCAAAGACTGGTTAGTGGATGCTTTTAATAAATCATCTGGCATTGTAACATAATAAACGCTAAGTACTAATACTAAGCTAAATAATGTTAAAAACCATAAATTTTTTTTATTTGTCATATATATTTCCCCTTTTCTAGTTAAATATATGTGGCTAGTTTGAATAAATACCTAATAGTTTTTTTCTATCCTCTTTATCTAATGTTTGTACTTTCCAGTTACCATCTTTATCTTTTTTTGTTTTAAAGTTTATGGTGTAAGTAATTTTTTCTTTGGTTCCTTTCAATTTTTTTAGAAGAGTTTTAGGATAATCTAAGTTTTTGTTATTTTCTAGGATATCTATTTCTTTTTTGTAATTTAATACCGTAACTTCAACTTCAACAGTTGCTTTATTTCCGTCTATTTTTTCATCTTTTACTGAATAACTTAAATTTTGATATTGTTTTTTGATTAATTTTTGGTACTCAACCTTTAAGTCTTTAGATAACTGCTCATCTGGCAATAAATCTTTTTCGTCAATTTTTATTTTTTTATTCAACATTTGATAGTTAGATAAAAAATCTTCTACTTGTGATGTTGGGGTATTTGCCAAATTACAACCAATTAATAAATTTAAAAATAATATTGTTACTATTAATTTTCCTATTTTTTTCATGAATTATTCACCATTTATAACATGGATGATTATGGTAAAAAATATACAAAAAAAGAATCTACATTATTTTTTAGATTCTTCTGTTATTTGCTTTTGGTTTTCTTGATTCAAGTAATTCTCTTTTACGGAAGTATCAATTTCTTTAGCGACGTCACTTGTGTATTCAGTGTCTTCTATAACATCCCATGGCTCTTCATCTTCTTCTACAGCAACCTTTACTTTAGTATCACCAACAATTTCAATTCCTAGTTCTTTTTCAATTTCGATAGAAATTGATTTTCCATTTTCTTTTGCGTTAATACAATTGGGCTGTTTTAGACTTCTAACCACAATATCTTTTACTGTAGAGTCTGTTGTTTCTCTTTGTCTTACCATTACAGATTCACTATATGGAATTTTTTTTGTAATAACCGTCGTTTTAGTATCGTTGTCATAAGAATACCAAATATTTACATCAAAACTACCATCTACTACAATCTTTCCTCCTACTTCAGAGCCTTTAAATTTATGATTGATTACCCAACATCCTAAAACCGTTGTTGGAATATTTTCGGTTTCAATGGTATAAGAATTTTTATAATATTTTTTGCCTTTACCAATAATTGCTTTTGTAACTATTTCCTTAAAAGCTGACAATATTATCACCCCTCTAATGTAATCTATGTAAAAGGAGATAATAAAGAACCTTTATTTGAAAAATTTATTATGTTTTAATCCTTCAAGGATATATATTTTTATTCATCTTCATTTTAATTAATATTGATGATTGAATGAAATGTTAATTATTTATAAAAATACTTTAAACTTCTTTTCTTAAATATATATTAGAAAAAATCAAATAAAAGGCTTAGATAAATTAAATTTTTTTATACTAATAGTTAACTTATTTTAATTCACATCGTTTACGCCTCCTTTTATAATATTTTGATTTTATTGAGCCTTAATATTCGATAGAATAGATAATGCGCGGTAAAATAGGAGGTGAATTTGCTGAGTTTTTAGCAAAGAAAATGAAAAATAATATTAAAAAAAGAAAAATCGAAGAATTATTACTAAATAATTATACTGAAATAAATATTACCCTTTATTTTTTACTTATTCATCATAAATTAGACAAGATCACCGAAAATTTGGATGATTTTAAAGTTATCCCTCACTCCTCTAGTTTAGAAAAAAAGAAGTTTTTAAGTAGTGAAGAACAATTGTTGGAAACATTAAAATATATTATAGAAAATTTTGATCGAGAATTTTGGTTTATAAAATTAAACCGAAATATTATATTGGACTGTTTAATTAACAATCCACAATCTAGAGAATTGATATACTCTAAAAAATATATAAGAGATAACCAATATTTAGATTATTTTTTTGAAGAATTTCAAAAAATAATGATTAGTAGTTTTAAAAAAATAATATTAAAATCTAATCTTGATTTAACAGATTTATTTGAAAAAAATGAAATTGCTAATCTAGATGATACAAAAAAAATATATCAACTATTAAGATTAATTTGTTTATGCAATTGTACTTGTTATAATTTAATTTATTTGTTTGATAATCAAATTGATACTATTAGTACTGAATTTTGTTCTATGCAATTGGAAATTCTTTTAACTAAAACATATAAGTTAAAAAAACATGCTAAAAAAATCATTGTTTAACCACAAAAGAAAGAGTTAAGTATTAGACTCTTTCTTTAATTTTACTAATAGATCATTTAAGTTTGATTCAGAATATTTTAATTCTTCTATAATGGCTCCTGTATTATAATTTATAATTCCATATGTGCCGTTTTTTTTCACAATAATTTCTTGAAAATTATATCCCGATAAGCTGTCATTGTTTTTTAAACCTACTTGTTCATATTCGAGTGGTACAACTAATCTTCCATTTTTATTAATTATTCCTTGTTTTTCTTCTTTCAATACAATAATATAGTCTTGATTCAAGAAAAAATAATCTTCATATTGAGTTGTTATTTGTTCTCCAGTACGATAATTAAATAATATTTTATTTTTTTGATTTTCATATTCTAATAGTGCATAACTGTCATTTAACTCTTTTTTCAAATATGGACACTCTTTTTCATTACAGTTATATTTAGAATACATTAATTTTTCTGGTTCCTTAATTTCTGATACGCATAAATTACCACTGCACTCATAAAAATATAATTCTTTTTGGGTTAAATATTGGTAATGTACTTTATAATCGATAACCATTAGCAAAATTACGATTAATAATAAAAAAGATGATGAGACCCATATTATTTTTCCTAAATTTATCTGTTTCATTTTAACTTATCTCCTCAAAGCTATAAACTTTTGTTAATGTCATTTTTAACTTGGCACTTTCATTTTGAAAGTTGAATTCATAAGAATAGCGATTACAAATTTCTTGTGTAAAAGTTATTGTTTCCTTTGAGAAAATTGTGCCTTTATTTAAATATGTAACACAAGTGATTGAAGTTCCATCAGAGTTAAAATTAAATATATATTTTCCTTTAACTAATGCTTTTCTTTGATTCTGACATGCTATAACACCTTTCGTATTGTCGTTTGTTACATCAATGCCTTTGTAACTTTCTTCTAACTTTTCGGTAGATTTTTGTAACATCTGGTTTTTGTATCTTAATTCTGCTAAAATTGAAAAAGTAATTAAAATAAACATAATAAATAAGGTATATAAGATACCTGTGATTGCAAAACCAGAATTTCCTATTTTTTTCATTATACCACCCTCTATTCTACTAGTATTATACCTATTTTTTCTTTATTTGGCAATAATTTATACAATAGAAGTGTTTCTTAGGATAAGGTTGTAAACCAGAAAAATCTGAAAGTTAGATATTGTTACTCTAAATTGATAATTCTAAATTTTACTTAACTTTTTGGTATATCCCCGTTCAGGAGGAATGTCTTCTATTTCGTCATCAATTTGGTCTAACAATTTAGTAGAATAATTTTTTATTTCTTTTTTTAAAATAGAAACTACTTCTTCTTTTTCAATACCTAAAAAATTAGCAATAGCAGATGTTGAATAATATTTGTTATCAATGTATCCTAATTTTAAAGATAAAATAACGCATTCTTTTAACGGCTTTTTTCTAGTTATCTCTATGAACTCTTCTGTGTTAAATATTTCTAATATTTTGACAGAATCTTCTTTTTTTGTTTTTCTCGTTTTAATATTTTCTAATTTTTCTTCTTTATTATCATTCCTATTTTCCTTAATCATTTTTGGTTCACTTTCTTTCTGAATATTTTCTATAATTTTAGTCTTCTTTTCCTTTTTATTTTCCTTGTTTCTCTTGAATTGTTTTAAATTTTCTAAGCAACTTTCTGGATTATCCATGTATATGGCAAAATCCTCAATATTTTTAGTATCTCTTAGTTTGCGGAGTGCTTTTATTTCGACTTGATTGATTCTTTGGGGAGTTAGATTATATTTCTTAGCGATGTCTGATAAAGAATGAACTTGTTCATCATAAAAACCAAATCTTAGCAGAATAATACTTCTTTCTTGTTCAGTTAAGCCAGAATTATATATTAAACGTCTTACGGCTTCTTTTTTTTCATTTGTTATAATTTCTTCTTCAAAATGTGTTGCATCATCCGCAATTAGGTCTCCTAATTCAGTATCATCTGAATTTTTTATTGTTTCATTAATACTTGTTACACTGTAAAAAAGGCTTTTTATTTGATCAACTTCAGTATGAGAAATCTTCATTTCTGCTGCGATTTCTTCATCGGTAGGATTTCTTTCTAATTTTTCTTGTAATTGTTTGATTACCTTTAAAAGTTGTTTTTGTCTCTCTTTTTGGAGATATGGAATATGAATAGGATTAATTTTGGTCTGTACTGCTCTAGCAATTGATTGTGTAATCCACGGAGTAGCATAGGTTGAAAATTGCGTACCTTTTTGGGCATCAAACTTATTTAAAGCAGTGATTAATCCAATAATTCCTTCATGAAACAATTCTAAAATAGTTAATCCTCTACCAATGTACTTTCTAGCTATGCTTAATACAAGTCGCATATTTCTTTCAATCAAAAGATTTTTTGCACATTGATCTCCAGTTTTCATTTTTTGAATTGCTAAACTTACTTCTTCAGTAGATAATAAAGGTTTGTCTAGAAGTGAAGTAAGATTTTTTAATTCTTCAGAATAGTTCTTTTTTTTCAAATTATTTATTTCGTTTTTGGATTGATTTTTTTCTTTTTTTATTTCCATAGTACTATTTCCTTTTTTGTAATATGTATTATTATAACATTATTTTGGGCATCTTTTTTTGTTATTACCTTTAGTTTACAAATTTATAAACTAATAAAAAAGCACCATACTACTTACAATAGTTTGTAGGGTTCTTCGAAATTTGGTGGGCCTAAAAAATCACATCTAAATTTTAGATGTGATTTTTATCATATTTTATTTCTTAAAACTTAAAAAAACTAAATCATTCTTAAAAAATTTCAAATTAATATTAAGTAAATTTATAACGAATGCATTTTGCTGAGTCCATCGAATTTCGAAGAACCCAAAGAACCAAAAAAGGTTTTCCTAACCGGAAAACCCTTTTTTGATAAAATTAAACTAATTTTAAAACAACCATTAAAGCGTTATCTCCACGTCTTTCTTCTGTTTTAATAATTCTTGTATATCCACCTTGTCTATCTTCATATCTTTTGGCAAGGTCATTGAATACTTTGTTTACACATTCTTCATCATTATGTAGGAATGCTAAAGCAAGTCTACGAGATACTAAAGTATTTTTCTTTCCGTAAGTAACCATCTTATCAAAGCATTTTCTTACTTCTTTTGCTCTAGTTTCAGTAGTTGTAATGCTTTCATTTAAGATTAGTTGTTTTGTTAGGCTTGCTAACATACTTCTTCTATGTTTGTTATCTCTACCTAATTTTCTATAAGCCATAATTTCCTCCTTCTAATTAATCGTCATCTCTAAAGTTAAGACCCATACTTTTTACTTTATCAATAACTTCTTTTAATGATT